>CAMPKL010000174.1 GCA_946887065.1 uncultured Bryobacterales bacterium | reverse complement strand
GTCTGGCTGGGTCTAACGGTCGGCTGCGCGCAGTGTCACGACCACAAGTACGATCCGATCTCACAGAAAGAGTTCTACGAGTTCTTTGCCAACTTCAACAACGCGGTTGAATTCGATATCGATGCGCCATTGCCCATCGAGGCTGCTTCCTTCGCGGCCGCCTACCCGCCCTACCAAAAACGCCGCAGCCAGATTTGGGGGCGCTACGGCGCGGACAAGCTCTTCTCCGACTGGCGCGCGATGGTGCTCAAGACGATGGCGGAGCCCGGCGTCAATACTGATTGGGACCAGGTAGTTACGGAATGGCGTGCCGCCAACGACCGCTCCGACTGGTTGATGCAAGCCGATGAATCGGACTTAACGGACATCGACATCGCGCGACGCCAGGATTGGTTTTTGCGAATGATCGGACCCGTCTTTAACAAGGACGAGGCGACGACGGCACTGCTCAAACAGGTCCAAGATGAACTGGCCGCTTTGGAAGAGGACGTCCTGCCCTCGCGAACGATGGCCTACACAATGACCGAACGCGAAGAGCGGCAGCCGGCGCATATTGCGCTGCGAGGCGACTGGAAGGCTCCAGGCCTTGAAGTGCAGCCTGGTACGCCCGCGGTGTTGAATCCGCTGGAGGGCGAATCGAAACCGGCGCGGCTGGCCCTGGCCCAGTGGCTCGTCGATCCGAAAAATCCGCTGACCCCTCGCGTGGCCGTCAATCGCGTCTGGCAGCAGCTGTTTGGCCGCGGCCTCGTCGAGACCGCCAATGATTTTGGGACGCAGGGCAAACAGCCCTCCCATCCCGAACTGCTCGACTGGCTGGCGGCGAGTTTAGTCGAAGACGGCTGGAGCCAGAAGCGGCTGGTGCGGCGCATCGTGACTTCGGCCGCCTATCGTCAATCGTCCGCCGCACGGCCGGAGCTGGAAGAGCGGGATCCGGGCAACACCTGGTTGGCGCGCCAGAACCGGCTGCGGCTTCCGGCGGAACTGGTCCGCGACAACGCTCTAGCGGTGAGCGGGTTGCTCTTTGAGCGCATTGGCGGCCCCAGCATCCATCCGCCCCAGCCGGAAGGCGTCGGCGATCTGAGCTACTCGCGCAAGGACTGGCCCGAAGACAAGGGCCCAGAGCGCTACCGGCGCGGCATGTACATCTTCTTCCGCCGGACGTCCCCGTATCCGATGCTGGTTAATTTCGACGCGCCCGACAGCCTGACGGCCAGCGTAAGGCGAGAACGCACCAACACGCCGCTGCAGGCATTGAACCTGCTCAATGATCCGGTGTTCATCGAAGCCGCCCAAGCCTTGGCGTTGGCAGTCTGCCAAGGCGACGCGGAAAGGCGCGTGGAGCGAATCTTCGAACTCACGCTCGGACGCTCACCCAGCGCGCAGGAGGCCGAGCGCATCAGCCTCTTTGAGCAGTCGGAGCGTTCGCGGCTGTCCGAGGATGCCGAGGCTGCCGCCAAGACCGCCCCCTTCCTTCCGCCCGGCGTCACGCGAGCCGATCTAGCTGCCTGGACGAGCGTCGCGCGCGGGATGATGAATCTGGACGAGTTCGTGACGAGAGAATAGGAAGGGCGATGAACTTCAAGGACATCCTGCGGCGGTCGCCGCAAGCGAATCGGCGAGAGTTCCTGCGCACGGCGGCGAACGGCATCGGCGCGTGGGCGTTGAGCGACCTGCTCGCCGCCGACGGTTTCGCGGCCGGCGGCCAGGTGCTCGCGCCGCACTTTGCGCCGACGGCGAAAAACGTCATCTACCTATTCATGGAGGGCGGGCCTAGTCAGTACGAGCTGTTTGATCCCAAGCCGGGGCTGCAAAAATACGACGGCATGTCCTTGCCCCCTGAGATGACTCGCGACATGAAGCTGGCCTTCATCAAGCCGACGGCCAAGGTAATGGCCAGCCAGTTCCTGTTTTCGCCGCAAGGCGAGTCTGGAATGGAACTTTCCGAGTTGGCCCCCTATCTGGGCGAAGTGGCCGATGACATTTGCCTGATACGGTCGATGCAGACTGACGCCTTCAACCACCATCCGGGCCAGTTGCTGCTGTTCACCGGCAGCATCGTGCCAGGACGGCCGACGATGGGGGCCTGGGCGCTCTACGGGCTGGGCTCGGAATCGGAAAACCTGCCAGGCTTCGTGGTCTTGACCTCGGGCAAAGGCACGTCCGGCGGCACGACCAATTTCTCCTCCGGATTCATGCCGTCGCTCTACCAGGGCACGCCGTTCCGCAGCCAGGGAGACCCGATTCTCTACCTGTCGAACCCTGACGGAATCGATCGGACCGCGCAACGCAGGACCATCGATTTCGTCGGCGACATGAACCGCCTGCACGAGGAACAAGTGGGCGACAGCGAGATCGATTCGCGCATCGCGGCTTACGAGTTGGCCTTCCGGATGCAAATGGAGGCGCCCGAGTTAATGGACTTCTCCGATGAATCGCCCGAGACCTTAGCCATGTACGGCATCGAAAGCGAGAACGAGCATCGCCGGCAGTATGCGACTAATTGCCTTTTGGCCCGGCGGATGGTGCAGCGCGGCGTGCGATTCGTGCTGATGATGGATGCCTCTTGGGACGACCACACCTATCTGAACGAGCGGCTGCCGAAACGAATGGAAGAGACCGATCAGCCCACCGCGGCCCTTATCAAGGACCTCAAGCGGTTGGGTCTTTTGGATGACACGCTGGTCGTTTGGGGCGGTGAATTCGGGCGTACGCCGATGGTCGAAATCCGCAAACCCGAGGAGGCCGCGAATGCCGGACGGGATCACCATCCGAGCGCGTTTTCCATGTGGATGGCCGGCGGCGGGGTCAAGGGCGGTTACGTACACGGCGAGACGGACGAGCTTTGCCTGACCGTAACCAAGGATCCGGTCCACGTGCATGACCTGCAGGCGACCATGCTGCACTGCCTGGGATTTGACCACGAGCGGCTCACTTACCCCTTCATGGGACGGAATTTCCGGCTCACCGACGTTCATGGGAAAGTGGTCCGCGATCTGCTTAGTTAAGACACGAATCGGTGATTGGCGAGTGACCGCACTGCCTCCAAGAAGAGGTTTGCTATCCTGCTAGCCTGCGTAGATTGCAGGCAAGGCCCGGAGGTTTTTTTGGACGACCCGACACTCAAGCTCACTGACTCCCGCACCGGCAAGTCGTTCGATATCCCGATACGCCACTCGACCGTGCGGGCGATGGACCTGCGTCAGATCAAGGTCGACCCCGAAGAATTCGGGATGATGACCTACGACCCCGGGTATACCAACACCGCTTCGTGCACCAGCCGCGTCACCTACATCGACGGCGACAAGGGGATCCTGCGCTACCGCGGCTATCCGATCGAGAAGCTGGCGGGGAACTGCACGCACACCGAAGTCTGCTATCTGCTGCTCTACGGCGAGTTGCCGACGCACTCCGAGTTGGCCAATTGGGACCAAGAAATCAAGCGCCATACGATGGTGCACGAGAACGTGAAGAAGTTCATGGACGGATTTCTGTACGATGCCCACCCGATGGGGATGCTCGTCTCGACCGTGGCCGCGCTGTCGACACTCTACCGCGATGCGAAGAACATCCAAAGCCGCACGAACCGCCGCTTGCAGCAGCTCCGGCTGATCAGCAAAATGCCGACCATCGCGGCCTATGCCTACCGCCACAGCTTGGGCCTGCCCTACGTCTACCCTGACCCGGACCTTTCTTACACCGAGAACTTCATGAACATGCTCTGGCGCCGCGCGGAGCCGAAGTTCCAGCCGAATCCTGTGCTGGCCAAGGCGCTGGACGTCTTGTTCATTCTGCACGCGGATCACGAGCAGAACTGCTCCACGTCTACGATGCGCACGATCACCAGCTCGAACGCCGATCCCTACATAGGGGTTTCCGGCGCGGCCGGCGCATTGTACGGGCCGTTGCACGGCGGAGCGAATGAGGCGGTTCTCAGCATGCTCGATGAGATCGGCTCAATGGAAAAGATTCCAAAGTTCATCAAAGAGGTTAAAGAGGGCGAACGCCGCCTGATGGGCTTTGGTCACCGCGTCTACAAGAACTACGACCCCCGCGCCCAAATCATCAAGAAGATCGCTGACGAAGTGTTTGAAGTTACCGGCAAGAATCCCAAAATCGAGTTGGCCCGGGAGCTGGAACGCATCGCGCTCGAAGACGATTACTTCATCAAGCGCCGACTCTACCCGAATGTCGATTTCTACTCGGGGATCATCTACGAAGCCATGGGCTTCAGCCCCGAGATGTTCACGGTCCTGTTCGCCATCGGACGCACGGTCGGCTGGCTCGCCCACTGGGAAGAACTCATGGAAGACCCGGAACGGCGCATCGCGCGGCCGCGGCAGCTCTACCTGGGGTCGGGCGAGAGGGAGTTCGTGGAAATCGACGCCCGCCTGGGCAGGATGCAGAGCGAACGCACCTAGTTCGCTTGAAATGCAAAAAGCCGCGCTCAAAAAAGCGCGGCTGTTGCGGTACTGCTAAAGCGGACCGAAGCGGTTCCGCTAAAGCGCTTTCTGCAGGGCTTCGCCTAGCGTGCCCACTGTTTCCGGTTTACCGTTTCCGGCTGGCTGTCCAGCTGCCTCGTCGCGGCGGCGTCTCGGGCGACGATTGGGACTAGTCGCACGGGTCTTTTCGCCCTTGGGATGCGCAGCCTTGGCCCGCAACAGCTTGCCATCAATAGGAGCCCGATTGAACCGACGAATAATCGATTCCATCTCCTCCTCGTTAGGAGCTTCGATAAAGGCGTAGCCTTTCGATTCCTGTGTTTCGAAGTCACGGATCACCCGGATGGCGTCCGCAACAAGATCGCTCGAGTCCAGCCAAGAGCGGATATCGTCCGCTGTAGCCCACTCGGGTAAGTTGCCGAAGTAAATGTTGTAGCCCATTCGAAGAGAAGAGCTCGTCCTTAACTACCTAGTAGATTTTGCTTCAACCTGCGGAACGGAAGAGCCCTTGGTCAATACACACGAGTCTTACGCCACAAAAGAGGGGAAGCACCTTTAGATTAGCACACTCCCCGTAATTCCGATCCAAACTTTCGAATCGCGGCCCGTCAGGGGCCGCCGGAGATCTCCTGCCGCCGCACCTCGTCCCGGATTCTCTGCTTAAAGACGGCCAGGGCCTCATCCGGCGCCGCGGCCGCACGGTAGCGCCGCGCCGGGGCGGCGGAGATCAGTTGAACCCCGCCCAGGTCGTTGCGAACTCGCCGTTGTCCCGGCTCGCCTTCCACGACAAACCGCCCCTGCCCCCAGCCGCAGGTTCGCAAACCGGCAGGCGTCGGCGACGCGAACACGACAACCTCTTCGCCTATCTGATAACGCGGGGCCCCCACGATCTCCATCCGTACTCCGTCCAGTTCGCCGCCAGGCTCCTGGATCTCCACCGTCCTGCCTGGATAGCCCTTAAGCGTCTCGTCCAAAACGAGTTCGTAGTGGGTCCAGATGTTTTCGCGCTCAGCGTCCCAGGCGACCCGGATCGACGCCACATGCCCGTGCGCCACCACCTGCGATTGGCCGACCAACTCCTCGAAACTCAGCCGCGGGACCAAAGTTCCGTAGACTGGAGAGAAGGCGACGAACGCCAGCGCCAACAGCAGGGTTTTCGGAAAGACGGCCATACGAAAACTCTCCGCTCAGGCTAGCAAACGCTTCCTCTCATGATCCGCGACCTAGGCCGGCTGTTCCGCTGTTACCGCGAGTACGCTCGCATCGGTTTCGTCAACATTCTCGCCTTTCGTCTGCGCTATTACACTGGCGTCGCCACCTACCTCATCAACGTCTCGGTCTATTACTTCATTTGGAAAGCGCTGTACGCCTCGGGCGGTGTACCAGTCTCCGGTTTCGACCTGGGCGAAATGATCACCTACGTCGCCGTCGGTTGGATGATTCGCTCGATCTACTTCAACAACATCGACCAAAATGTTGCCGACGACGTGCAGACCGGGGCCATTGTCATGGCCCTGATGCGGCCCGCTAGCGCCCAGACGATGTACCTCGGTCAGGCGTTTGGTGAGGCCGCTTTCCGCGTCCTGCTGCTCACGGCGCCAACGGCGGTGGCCGTGATTCTGATTTTCCCCGTTCAAGCGCCGGCGAGCGCCGGTCACGCCGCTGCATTTGTTCTCGCGTTGCTCGGGAGCATCGTCCTTGTTGCCGCCCTCAACTTCATCGTCGGCGCCCTGGCAATCCGGATGAAGTCGATACTCGGCCTGTTGCGAGCTAAGTATTACGTGCAAGAGCTGCTCTCAGGCTTGCTCGTGCCGATCACCATGTTTCCGCCTGCCGTTGCCGCCGCCATGGCCTGGCTGCCCTTCGAGCACATCGCCTACACGCCGCTGCTCATCTACCTGGGCAAGCTCGATGGCGCTCCGCTGGCCCAGGCCTTGGCCGCACAGTGGCTTTGGGCCGGTTTGTTGCTCGCCTTCGGCTCTTGGTTCTGGGATCGCATGGCCCGCAAGCTCACTATCCAGGGCGGCTGATCGGCTTACTGGGCGGTCCAGCCGCCGTCGATGACGATGTCGGTACCGGTAATAAAGGCGGCGTCCTCGGAGCACAAGTATGCGGCTAGGGCCCCGATCTCCTTAACCTTGCCCCAGCGCCCCAGCGGAATTCGCTCCAAAAACATCTTGTTCTTTTCCGGATCCTCGATCAACGGCTTGTTCATCTCTGTGGCGAAAGGCCCTGGGCTGATGCCGTTCACGGTCACCCCGTGCGGCGCAAGCTCCAGGGCCAAGGCTTTGGTGAATCCAAGCAATCCTGCCTTGGTTGTCGAGTAGCCGGTGCGATTGGGCAGCGAGATGTGAGTCATGATCGACGTCATATTGATGATCCGCCCCCACTTATTTTTCTTCATGCCGGGCACGAAGGCCCGCGAACAAAGGAACGGGCCGGTTAAGTTGACGCCCAGAATCTCGTTCCATTCGGCGAGAGTAAAATCCTCGATCGCCTTGCGATTATTGATGCCCGCGTTGTTGATGAGGATGTCGCACAGGCCAAGGCGGTCCTTCACCTGTTCGGCCGCTTCGGCCACGGACCCTTCGTCGTGTACGTCGGCGACAATCGCTTCCGCTGTGCCGCCTTTCTCTCGAATGCCCGCGACGACCTTGTTCAGCAGGTCGGAATTTCGGGCCAGAAGCGCCACGGCGGCGCCGCCCGCGGCCAGCGATTCCGCCATCTGACGGCCCAATCC
>CAMPKL010000173.1 GCA_946887065.1 uncultured Bryobacterales bacterium | reverse complement strand
TATGAACGGAACCTTGCCCATCGCTGCCATGCCGGACGCGACCGAGGAAGAAGTCATCGCGCTCCAGTGGCTGCATCGGAGGCGCCGGCGTCGGTTGGAGTTTTACCTCCGGCGCGATGACTGGGTTGGGGGCGGCGGCAACGCTAGGCTGCGGCGATTCGCCCTCATCGCCGCGTGCCTGGGGACGCATCTCCGCCAGTTGCTCGGGGCTGGGCGCCGTCAGCGTGATCTTCGTGTACTGTCTGCCGGGGTCCGGCTCGGTGGGCTCATTCGGACGGGTTGTGCCCGGTTGCAGCATCGCGACGATAATTAGCGCCAGGTGTAATGCCAAAGAGCCGTAACGGGCGCCCAGCAGCCGTTTCTTTTCTGAGGAGTCGGCATCCCAGGCAACCAGGAAGTTCGGTTCCGGTCCCGGCTCCGGTTCGGGACCTGCCTGCTCAACGGCATTCCGTTCGCGAAATCGCTGCGCCGGCTGAAAATCTTCGATGAGCAGCCGTAAAGGGGTCTCGTCCGGCGCGGCGTCGGGCTGTCCCCGACGTTCGGCGAGCCGGCGCCCGAGGCGCGACTCCGAACCTTCGAGCAGGAAATGCGGTTCCGGACTTTCGAACGAAGTCCCCGAGTCTGCCTGAGCAGGACCCCTGCGAGCCGCCGGGTAATCCTCCAGCAGCAGGCGCAGTTCCGGTTCTGGCGCAGGTCGCTTCACCGCTTAGCGTGCGCGGCAATCGTCTTTTCGATGATGCCGGCGTGCGTCTCCATTTCCGCCCTTATTCTAAGCGCGGTTTCGAGCGTCCTTCGTACTTCGGCGCCGGAAACGCGGGGCGGCTCGCGAGTAGCGACCGAATGCAAGAAGGCTTGGCTCTGACGCACTAGGGGCTCAGCCTTCTCGGGAGCGATCTTGCGGAACTGCGGAATGTTGTTGTCGTCTAAGCCGATCACCACCCCGTCCTGCGCCGTGTAATCCACTGAAACATACTGACGCGGTTGGAAGAAGCGTAGTTTCCGCACCTTCTCTGTCGAGACGCGACTGGCGGTCAAATTAGCGACGCAGCCATTGTCGAAGACGACGCGCACACTGGCAATATCAGGCTGGCGGGAGAGGATTGGCACGCCCGCGGCCTCAATCCGGTTGATCGGCGAGTCGACCATGGCCAGAACAATGTCCAGGTCATGGATCATCAAATCGAGCACGACGTCGATGTCGAGGCTGCGCGGGGCGAACGTACTCAGGCGATGCACTTCGAAGAACAGCGGCAACACGGCCGCCTTGATAGCTTCCTCAACCGCCGGGTTGAACCGCTCCAGGTGCCCGACTTGCAAAATGCGGTTATGCCGCGCGGCCGCATTAATGAGCAACGCGGCGGCATCAAGGTTCGCGGCCAGCGGCTTCTCAACCAACACGTCTAGGCCCGCCTCCAGCAGGGCGACGCCCACTTCGGCATGGCTCACGGTCGGCGCCGCAACGCAGACGGCATCAGCCTTGCCGACCAGCCGGCGGTAGTCCGTGAGCGCTTCACAGCCATACCTGCCGGCGATTTCTTGGGCGCGCGTCTCGCTGAGGTCGACGACGGCGACGAGTTCCGCCTCGGGCAGGCCGGCCAGCACTCGGGCATGGTTTTGGCCAAAGGCGCCGACGCCGACGACCGCGGTGCGAATTCTATCCATTCGTATCTCTCTCGAAGCCCCAAACGGCGATCTTGGCCTGCTCCGCCGCCGCCAGCAGCTCTTCTTTATCGAGCAGCAGGGTTCTGCCTGCTTCCACGGCAAGGGCGGTGGCATTGGCCCGCTGCATCTTGCCGATCGTCGTCGGCCCGATCACCGGCACGTCGAAGCGCATGTCTTGGTTCGGCTTGGCGCACTTCACCACCGTCAGCTTACGCTCGCGCGCCAGCGTTGCCGAGCGCTCGATGACCGCGTCGGTGCCTTCCATCGCCTCGACGGCGACGCAAGCCTGCTCGCAAACCACCACGCTTTGCCCGATGTCGAAGCCCGCCAGAGCGGCGGCGACTTCACGGCCGTAGGCGATGTCCTTGGCCTCGTTAGAGTCCGGCTTGCGGCGGGTCATCGGCCCCACGGTCGCCAGGTAGGGCTTCAAAAAGAGCGTCGAATCGAGCAGCCGGATGCCTTCGCCCTCCAGCACCTCGGCGACGGCCCCGATCAGCGAGTCGGTGTTCTTGCGGCGCAGGGCGTTCAAAACCTTGAGCAGCCGCCAGTCGGGCCGTATCGCCGAGAAGATTTGCTTATGTTGGACGCGGCCCGCCATAACCGCCTCGCTGACGCCCGCCTCGCGGAAGATCTTAATGAGCTTCGAGAGATCGCCCAGTGAAATCCAGTGGCAGCTCGCCACGGCCTGTTCAATTTCCGGGGCGGCCTCTTCTCGAATCGCCGCCGCAACCAACTCGTGCCCTTCGGCGCGCGCCGACTCGGCGACCATCAGGGGAAAGCGGCCGCCGCCTGCGATGAGACCGTATTTCACGGGTGGGATCGCAATCCTAGACGCCGGCTGACTTCGGTTTGTCAGTGATCTGGCACATCATCGTTCCTTCCGCTACCAGTTTGTCATCGACGTAGGCCTGGCCGTTCATCTTTGCCACGCGAGGCTTGTCGACGATGAACTGCACTTCCAACCGCAACTGGTCACCGGGCACGACCGGGCGGCGGAACTTGCAGTTGTCGATGGCCGCGAACAGCACCAGCTTCTCTTTGGGGTTCGGCAGCCGGCTCATGATCAAGATGGCGCCCATCTGGGCCAGAGCCTCGGCGATCAACACCCCGGGCATGATCGGGTATTCGGGAAAGTGGCCTTGAAAGAAAGGCTCATTGGCCGAAACGTTCTTGTAGCCCACCGCCCGATCCGCGCCGAGTTCAACGACTCGATCGACGAATAGGAACGGGTAACGGTGCGGCAGGAGATCCCGTATCTGGTTGATGTCCAACATGATAGGCGCGGCCTTTTAAGGCGACAGCGAAAGGACAGAATAGTATATCAACAGTAATCCCCCCATTAGCCGCCGCATTCGGTTCTTGGCGCCGGATTGACGGCGGCTGGATCAGCCGCGCCCAGCCGCGTGAGCGGCGGGTTTCTCGTGTTTGGACGAGCGCTGAAACCCGACGCTTACGCGTCTGGGCTCGGGTCGCTGAGGTTCACATTCAGGCGTCGACACTCGGGTAATCACCCCGCCAGCAGGTCTTTCCAGCGGCCCTTGCCTCGAATGAAACGCTTGGCGATGCCGTCGGGCGCCCGCTGCAGCGCGTCGTGCAGGACCCCCGCTTCTTCAAAGAATTTCAGCATCTTCGACAGCCGCTCGCGAGTCTCGTCGTTGTCGATCGGCGTGTGGGACTCCTGCACCGCGATGCGCAGCATCTGCAGCGTCGGATCGAACTCGCGCCGGCGCCTTTCGCGCATTACGGTCATGGCGATCTCCAAAGGATCCTTGAGCGACTCGAAGTGATCCTTGCGGTCGCCCAGTACGCTGGCCAACTTCACCAGCCCCCAGACCTGGAGTTCCCTCAGACTGATGCTGACGTTCGAGCGAGCGACCGAGAGAGCAGCGGCGATGTCGGCGGCGTGCATGGGCGCGGGAGACAGATAGAGCAGAGCCTGAATCTGAGCCGCGGTACGCCCGAGGCCCCAACGGCTGCCCATCTCGCCCCAGTGCAAGATGAATATCCGCTGTGCAGCAGTTAGATCCGACATTTCAGAATATCCTGAAATATCGCGTGCTTCTGTGTCAACCCAACGAGGCCGGTATCCCTTGGCGATACGAGGGATATTGCAGCGTGACCCCCAAAAGCTTGCGAATGGCTCTGCCGCCCACGCGCCGGTCGCTGCGCCGTGTCTCGCTCAGCTCGTCAGAAGTGACTGATTCCACTGGGCCTAACTGCAGCAACTCAGCGCAAAACTCGGCGATCTCGCGGGAGGAACAGGGCTCCTCATCGGCGACAGGGTAAGCGCCTGTGAGGTCCGAAAGCACCGCAGCCGCGGAAATTGCGGCCAGGTCGTCCACGTGGATGCGCGAGACGAAGTTGGACCCATCACCAGCCAGCTTGTACTTGCCCTCCGGCAGCGCGGCCTGGACGCCCCGGCCGGGCCCGTAGATCGCGGCGGGCCGTAGAATCAATGACTTCCAGGGGCCGGAGAGCACTGCCTGCTCCGCCTCCACCCGCAACTTCTGGCGTTCCGTCTCCGGCTTGGGTGGGGTATTCTCGTTCACCGCAGCCGCCGAGCCATAGACCCCCGTCGTCGAGAGATAGACGACGCGCGACAATTGGGGACCGATCGCTTCCAGGATCTGCCGGGCCGGTTCCCAGCGCCCGGTGGGTCCCGTCAAGGTGGGAATGGAGTAGAGCAGCCGAGTGCCCGGCTCAAGATTCTCTCCGAGCCGCGAAAACGATTTAGAATCAGCGGCATCAAAGGCGAGGGGACGAAGTCCGCACTCGATCAAGGGAGCCATAGAGTCAAGCGTTCGGGCGGAACCGCTGACGGCAATCCCTTGATCGAGGAGCAAACGGGCGACGCGGCTGCCGGTGTAGCCGCAACCCAAGATGAAAACAGGGCCCAACGCGCTCAGGCGTGCGAGTCGTGGGTGCAAGCGTAGGTGCTTGGCACACCGTCTTTGTTAAGTTCGGCGATGCCGATCCGTGATGTGTAATAGCCTTGGACAGTCAAACGCTTGATTTCGTTGAAGAAGGCCTTGCCGGGCAGAAGCTCATCCGCCGTGGTGCCGTCGAGTTCTTCCAAAATGGCAACCTGCTGCGGTTCGGTCAAACCCACGAACGGTTTGCCGTGCTTCCGATTGGAATAACCGTCGAGCCAACCGAGGCCCATGATGAAGGAGTGTCCTTTATCCTCGGCGAGATCTTTCAGGTAGAGGTCGACCCACTCGTTGACCTTGGCATCCTTGGCGCCCGGCGTGTCGGTCGTGGGGATGATCAACTCGCTGAGCTGAATCACGGTGGCGTTCTGGTGCTCGTCTAGGATGGCGGGCGTCCAGGGCTCCACGGCGGTCGCCGCGGCCTGGGCCGGCGCGATCGTGGTGAGTTGCGTGTGGTGATGTTGCTGCGCTCCGGCGACGGTGGCGGCTCCGGCCCCCAAAACGGCTGAGCGGATGAGATCTCGACGATTCATGACAGGACGTATTGTAACCGTAGTCCGGTCAACATGCAGCGGTTTTCTCGCCCGCCTCATCGGCGTGATAAGAACTGCGCACCAACGGGCCGGCCTCGACATGCCCAAATCCCAACGCGTCGCCGGCTTGCTTGAAGCGGGCGAACTCAGCGGGCGAATAATACTTCGAGATCGGCAGGTGGTCCCGGGACGGCCGCAGGTATTGCCCGATGGTGCAAATATCCACCCGGTGAGCGTGGAGATCCGTCATCACCTGGATGACTTCTTCGTCGGTCTCGCCGAGCCCCAGCATCATGCCGGACTTGGTCGGAATATCGCCGCCCGCCGTCTTGGCGTAGAGCAGCATGTCTAACGAGCGCTCGTAGCGCGAACCGATGCGTGCCTGGCGATAGAGCCTGGGAACGGTCTCGATGTTGTGGTTCAGCACGTCGGGTCGCGCCTGCAGCACGATGTCCATGGCCGCATGCGAGCCTTGGAAGTCGGGGACCAGCACCTCAACCTTGCAACCTGGCGCACGTTCGCGGATCGCCTGGATCGTCAACGCAAACAGCTCGGCTCCGCCGTCCTTGCGGTCGTCGCGGTTGACGCTGGTGATCACGGCGTAGCGCAGGCCCATGGCCTGCACCGCTTCGGCCACGCGGCGCGGCTCGTCATAGTCCGCCGGGCCGGGGGCGCCCTTCTGTACCGCGCAGAACCCGCAACGCCTGGTGCAGACGTTGCCCAGGATCATGAATGTCGCCGTCCCGCGATTCCAGCAATCGCCCAAATTGGGGCAAGCGGCGCTTTCGCAGACGGTATGGAGTTGTAGATCCGTAACGAGCTTTTTCAGCGAGCGGTAATTGCCGCCCACGGCGGCGGGCGCCGTGAGCCACTGCGGACGATTGCCCGCCGGGCCAGGGTGCGGCCCGTCGTAGGCGGGGACCATGGGCTTGACCCGCAGACTGCGGACATCGACAAAATCGGACGGCATCGGAACCTTCAGCTTAGCAACGACTTGGGCGCGACCAGGGCCGTCAGACGCGCCGCGAGAGATTGATCGTCGATAGCCGGTCAAGCCACGTGGGCAGCCACTCGGACAGCGCGTCCAGCGCCTGCCGGCGAGACTCGGTCGGCGGAAACGGGTAGGCAGGCGTGCCCAAGCCACGTGCCGCGGCGATTCGCAAGACGACCCAAGGGTAGGGCATGGCCCCCACACGTTCCAACAACTCGTCCAGCAGCGCGCCCAAGGCTTCCAGGCGGCTGTCATCGCCCGTCTCGGAAGCATCGAACGCCGCGACGATCGCTTCGGGCACAGCGCAAGCCAGGCCGGAAATCGCCGCATCAACCAGTTTGCGCCGCAACCCGTCGACCAAGACGCCGTCGTGCCCCACAATGCGCACGGCTTCAAGTTCGGGCCGGTCCGTAATTGCTTCCATCGCGTTCAAATCCCCGCTGGAATCCTTGACCCCGGCAAACTGCGACGTCGCCCGCAACAAACGAACGATCGTTGCCGGCTGCATCGGAGTGACAAAGGACGGCAGGTTGTACAAGAGGATAGGTCCGTCGATTCGCTTGGCCGCCTCGACGTAGAAACCTTCCAGGTCTTCTTGGGAGTAACGGAAGAAATACGGCGGCGGCAACAGGATCGCCGCGGCGCCCGCCGCTAGCGCCTGCCCCGCCAACGCCACGCTTTCCTCCAGTCGCGACGAGCCGCAGCCGCAGAGCACCGGATGGTTCCCGTTCGCCGCCGATGCGGCGACGGCAATCTCCACTTGGCGAATGCGGTCAGCCATCGATAACGAAGCATATTCGCCGGTTGCGCCGCCGACCACCAGCCCCGAAACGCCGCGTTCGAGGTTGAAACGACACAGCTTTTCCAGCGCCAGCCAGTCCACCTTGCCCGCCGCGTCGCGCGGCGTGATCAGCGCCGACAGCACTCCCTTGAATTTCATTCTCATGTCCGAAGTCGAATCGGTATTGTGGGCCGAGCGACACAAACTTCGCAATGGGGCATTTGGCCCACAAAGGGCTGGTATTCTTGTAGGATCTATGGGCCAACGCCGCATTTCCGCCGCCG
>CAMPKL010000172.1 GCA_946887065.1 uncultured Bryobacterales bacterium | reverse complement strand
TCGCCGGTTTGGGGGTATTGCTGTACTTCACCCACACGAGGCAGCACGCGGCGGTCGCGAATCATCTCAGTGAGTTTTATTTTCAGGCCGGCGGAGGCGAGTCGGTCATCGCCTTTCTCGCGCGGAACGGGCAATACCTGTTCAATTCCTTTTCACCCGTTGAGGTCGCTACACCAACACAGTTCGTCATTGTGCTCGCGGGTCTTTTCTTGGCGGGCGGTTGCACGATGTATCTCATCCGGCGCCCGATGCCTGAAAACACTCGTGCTTGGGCTACCGTTCTCACTACAGCGATCATTCTTGGGAGCATCGCCATCAGCGGCATTCTCGGCAAATATCCGTTTGGCGGTTACCTGCGTCAGCAATTCATCCTCTTCCCCTTCGCGGTGCTTTGCGCAGGCGTTCTACTGGATCGCTCTGCGGGCGCGATCCGGAACAAGCGATTGCGCGCCCTGCTGGCGACGGCCATTGTTTTGCTGACTATCGGCGTTTCATCCGTAAGCTTTTATCTGCTGCCCAAAGTCAGTACGGAGGTCGGCACCGCGCATGCGAGTCGTTTTAGTGAAGTGTTTCCGTCACCGTCGTCGGTCTATGTAGATCAATTCAACTTAATCACGTTTTTCATCCACCACCACGACTGGAAGTGGGAGTTCGTGGGACAGAACCCCGCTGTGCCTTCACTTGACGTCTATCGCGTCAGCAAAGGTGCGGCCGGGTTTCTCGTTGTCCGGGACAGGGCGCGCTGGAACGCGGATCTCGCGGATGAGATGTTCTATGCAGATCTTGCGGCGGCTATCACCTCCCAACCGTTCGCTTCCATGGCGACCTTCTATGTGCGCCAAAACGTCCAGCCGATCAGCATGGAAGACGAGGCAGCCATCGCAAACGGGATTGTCGAACTGGCTTCGGGGGCGAAACTATGCGCCAAGAAACTGAGCCTGGTGGGCGGCCTGAGTGCGTACATCGAGTTGGTTGCAGGAGCGTGTCCGGCGGAAATCGATTCTCTCACCGCCTGTGCCCACTGCGACGACACAGACCTGCTCATCACGTTCTCGGGTAACTGGGAAAGAGGTGTTTACAGCGGAGCGATCGGCGACACCCTCACCCAGACGAAACAGACAGGCGCCACGGCCCGAGCGGCGTTTGTCGGCACGGCGGTCAAATACGTTTACACAAAAGCGTACAATCGCGGCTTGGCCGGCATCGTGATTGACGGTCAGCAAAGGGGTATCGTCGACCTCTACAGCCCGTCGGTCGAATGGCAGGCGAGTACGACGTTCGAGGGTTTGACTCCCGGCCGCCATACGATTGAGATTCAGGCGCTAGGCCGGGAGGGCGCCAGTTCCCCGGAAACGTACATTGACGTCGACGCTGTTATAACGCCTTGAAATGATCGGTCGCAGTCGCGTCCGCGGCGGCTTGCATTTGCGGATGCAGTCATGCGACGCCATGCCGTCGAGTTCGGCCGGGGCGGCTAGACACGCTTGTGTCGAGCGCGGCGAACCAGACCGAGTACTAGCAGCGTTCCCCCAAACAGGGCGATACCTGCCGGCTCGGGCACTTCCGGGATTTCGTCGCTAGGGGGCGGGATCTGCTCCTGGGGCGCGAAGCGCGCTTCCACGATAAAGTCGTTGAAGTCACGGTCTGAAGCCACGGGGTAAGTACTCACCCAGTCCTCGAAGGCGATCACGAAGACGCCCGGTCGGTCGTTGATGGCGAAAGAAACCATATGGTCCGTGTTGTTGGCGTTCAACGACGCGTCGGAATAGACCGTGCCGACGACCGGAACGCCAAACGCGGCGTCGTACCAGCGGAAGAGCGGTCCGGCGAAGGTGAATGTGCCGTCGAAGAGCGCTACGGACACGTTGCCGTCTTGGCTTACAGTCGGGCCGAGCTGAACGCTATCGGTGCCGTCGCAGATTACGCAAACGCCAAGGCGCTCGCTGGCGGCGGAATTTTTGCTGACTGCCGTGACTCCGATGAGGTCATCTGCGATCCACAGGCCGTCGAGATCGTCGGAAATCCGTTCATAGTTGCCGGCCCCGTAGATGGCGTCCAGAAGAGAGAAGAGACTAGGTTCGCCCGGATTTGCATTAACGGTGGTGAAAGCGGCGGCGCTTCCGCTAACGGCCGTTGACGCAGCGAGGACGGCGAATGTGAGAACCGTCCGGATTAAGTTGAGGTGCTTCAAATCTGGTCTCCCCCTCTATCGGGATACTTCGATCCTGAGGCCAAGTTATCGAGAATGGAATGCCTCATCGGTACCGAATATTTTTTCGCTATAAGTACTGGAATAACGCGGGTGGGCGGCGACGGCTGCCCAATCGGGCAGTACCTAAAGTCCAGGACCTTGGCGGGGTCGGCCGCTTCGAAGGCCAGTGTATCGCACCGATCAGCGAAAAACGAGCCTAGGCGTAAAGGCTTGGCGAGCGACCAAACTGGCGGTACTTTCGAATATTTCGATCCAACCTTTGCATCTGGGGTCTGCAAGCAGTACCATGCAGTATAAAACGTACCTGCGGAGGATTGTTTTATGCGCCTCATCACTTCCTGGTCCTTGACCACACTTGCGTTTGCGGCGCTGCTGGGTTGCAGCAGCAAGAGCGCTCCTTATCCGATGGCTCCGCTGCCGATCGGCCCAGGCGGCGGCTACGCAACAGAGAAGCCGGAAGCCGTTTTCACGGCCACGCCAGCGAGCATCGAGCCAGGCGAAACGGTCGTGTTGCAGTGGTCGAGCCTGCGGGCCGATGAGGCCGTGATCGAGCCGGGCGCCGGCACAGTTCCGCTGAGAGGTTCGCTGGAAGTTCGCCCGACCGCGGATACGACTTACACTCTGTGGTTGCGTGGACCGGGAGGAGAGAATACGGCGACAGCGAGGGTCACGGTTCGCAGCAGCCTGAACCTCGGTCCAGCGGTCGACGAGAACGCGGGCCGCAACGGACGGAGGCTGTTCAGCGGCACGTTCGAAGAAGAAGTATCGTCGCGATTGCAGGACATCTACTTCGATTACGATTCCAACGCCATTCGTGCCGATCAGCAGGCGACCCTGGATGAGAACGCAAGAACGCTGCGGGCTCTCTTCGAAGAGTTCCCGCAAGGCCGGATCCTTGTTGAAGGTCACTGCGACGAACGCGGATCGAGCGAGTACAACTTGGCATTGGGCGACCGCCGCGCCCAGTCGATCGTGGAATACCTCGGTCAACAAGGCATTCCCGTGGGTCGGCTTATGCTCGTCGGCTACGGCGAAGAGATGCCGCAGTGTACCCAGGCGAACGAGGCTTGCTATCAGTTGAACCGCCGCGCCCACTTTAACCCGCGGCAATGAGCGGACCGCTTAAAATTGGGTGGTGAGCCACCGCCTGATGCAAACGGCTGCCGAGCGGCATCTCAAGAAGCGCGATTCTGTTCTGGGCGCAGTCATCCGAAAGGTTGGCCCTTGCGGCTACACCTTGCAGCGAGACCGCTTCGGCATGCTGGTGCGTTCCATCGTGTACCAGCAGATATCCGGCGCGGCGGCGCGGACGATCTTGGGGCGGCTCACCGACGCCCTGCCCGGCAGGCAGCTAACCGCGCAGGGACTAGCCGCGCTCAGTCCGGAAGAGTACCGTCTGGCGGGGGTATCGAAACAGAAGGCGGGCTACCTACAAAGCCTCGCCGAGCTCTCTCTGACCGGAGACTTGAGACTGGCGCGGATCGGCCGGTACGCTGACCAAGACATCATTGCCCAGCTAACCCAGGTCAAAGGCGTCGGCGTTTGGACGGCGCAGATGTTCTTGATGTTTTCGCTGGGCCGTCCGGACGTGCTGCCGTGGGATGACCTTGGCGTTCGCCAGGCGATTCGTAAGCTTTATGGCTTGTCTCAGATGCCGACCCGCGCCGAAAGCGAGCGTATCGCCGAACCGTGGAGGCCCTACGCATCCGTCGCAAGTTGGTATTGTTGGCGGAGCCTGGAAATCAAAACCCCAGAAGTGCCGGAGGAGTGGCAATCATGAAAACGGTCGCATTCGTTGCAGCAGCCCTGCTGGTCGGGGTCCTCGCCGGTTACGTGCCAATGTATCTCAAGCTCCGCAACGCCCGGGCGCAGGCGGAAGCGACGGAACAGCAGTTGGCAATGGAGAGGGATGAGGCGCGCGCCAATCTCGCCATGTCGAGTCTGCACAGCGACATGGGCGTGTTGTTAACGCAGATCCGCAACGCGGACTTCGATGCGGCCCGGAGTACGTCGACTAAGCTCTACAACGGCGTGGCTGAGGCGATCGAAGCAGCCGAAAATGCCGATGACGAACGCCGGCTGCGAACCATCGCAGAAACGCGGGACCAAGTCACCGCCGCCTTGGCGCTGAATGATCCCGCGATTGAAGAAACGATCTGGCGATTATTCGCGTTGCTTAGCGCCTCCCTCCCCTAGATCCGCCCCGGCTGCCGCCGTGACCACGGCCGAAGCCGCCTCGGGGCGCCCCGCGGTACAAGATCGTCGTGCCGAATCGAGGCCCGTAGCCCCAGCCGCCATAGCCCCAGCCTCCCCACGGATAGCCCCAGCCGCCGTAACCGACGCCGAGGCCTACGTAGCTGGGAGTCCAGCGCTGCCAGGTGGAGCGGCCGTCGCGCTCAAGAAGTTTGTCGCGGCGCTTCGCCCAATCGTCGAAGGCGCTCTTGGGTTCCGCCTTGGCCGTGCGCAGATCGATGTCGGTGGGGTCGCCGCGGACGCTGAGCAACCCGCTCTTGAGCTTTTCGATACCGTCGTCGGTAAAGACTTCGACGGCGCCGTCGCGGACGGTGACATCCGTCTGCCCCGCTCCGAGCTGCTCCACGACACATACGGAAGGCTTGATCGTGCGGACCGTGGCGAGAGTCGTCTCGACATCAACGTCAGCCTCAAAACCTGCGAACTGGCTGAAGCTGACCAACCCGTTGACGACTTCAACTTCAAAACGCTTGTTGCCGAGTTCGCCGATGCGCACTTCCGTGTCGGCGTTCAGCCGCGCGAAGTTGCCGCCATCGAACTGGATTTCGGCGCGGGACTTGGGGCCTGTGACGAAGCGGTCTCCCAAGACGAGCGGCATGCCCGCCTGAGCCTGCAGGCCCTCGCCCGCGTTCCGCAGAACGCGAACGTCGCCATCGGTAACGCTGACTCTAGCGACGCCCAAGGTCGGTCCCCGGTTCTCGCTTCCGCGCCGAGGTTCGTAATCCTCCTCGTCGGTGTCCTGCGCCCCTAGCGCGACGGCAACAATCGCGCCGATCGCAATTAGCCGAATCATCTTACTCATCGCACACCTCACTTTGACTTCGCTCCCGCCCTTCCGTAGCAAGAGTACGGCCATTCGCGAAGTGTTGCCGAAGGGCTTTGTTTTCAGCGGACGTCTAACCCAGACAACAGTATTGTTCGGTGGGAATCCGCCGTTGGTGGTGGATTACGGCCACCATGATCAAATCGCGTAGAATGAAGCGCAAACAACGGAGATGCGCATGATTCGCCAATTCATTTTTGTTGCAGCCTCCGCTTCCCTGCTGCTCTTTGCTGCGTGCGGAGGCCGGCAAGCGCCGCAGATGTCCGACGCGCAACGGAAAGCGCAAGAAGCGACAGCGCGGCTGTCAGCATCAGAGGGCGGCAAGATCGTACTGCGGGCGATCGAGGCGCACGGCGGATTGGAAGCTTGGTATTCCGCGCCGACCAGTTCCTTCACGTGGGAGTATTCGAACGCGGGGATGAATGGGCGGTTCAAGACGCGAGCGGTCGTCGACAATAACACCCGACAGGCGTATCACCAGATCTTGGAGATTGGAACACCTGAGGAGCCGAAGCCTTACGACGGCAGATTCGCCTGGGACGGCGAGCAGGCTTGGATCCATCCTGCCGATACGCCGATCATCAATCCCCGGTTCTGGGCGCTGACAGGTTTCTACTTTCAACAGATTCCCTTCGTGTTGGCCGATCCCGGATTGGATTACGAGGTGTTGCCGGACGAAGAGTTGAACAGCGTACCGTACGACATGGTGAAGGTGTCGTTCGGCAGCGGCGTCGGCGATTCGCCCGGCGACACCTACACCATCTACGTCGACAAGGATACGGACATGGTCGAGGCGATCCGCTACACCGTGACGTACGGGCGGCAGCCGCGGAGGCCGGGCGATGAACCTCCGGGCGAAACGCTGATGCTTTACCAGGACTACATCACCGTCGACGGACTCACCGTGCCGAAGCACTTCTACGGTTCGAACTTCGCCAACGGCGAGGTCGTCAATTTTAAGAACGAAGCTTGGGCGGATGAGATTTCCTACAGGCAGCCTTTCGATGCGAGCCGGCTTGAGATGCCCGAAGGAGCTAAGATCCAGCCGCCGCCGGGACAATAAAAGTCCTCGCCGGGTTAAGCTATCCCGCGTGAACCTACGCAAGAACCTCGTTGTCGCGGCGATGGCCGCGCTGTTGCTGAGTTGCGGCGCCGAGCCGCAGCCGGCGGCCAAGCCAAATATCTTGTTTATCGCCGTCGACGACCTCAATGATTGGGTCGGTCCGCTGCTGGGACATCCCCAGATCCAGACGCCCAACATGGACCGCCTGGCCGAACGGGGCGTCGTGTTCGCCAATGCGCACGCACAGGCGCCGCTCTGTAATCCGTCTCGCACGAGCTTGATGACCGGGCTTCGGCCCTCCACGACGGGGATCTACGGATTGGCGCCTTGGTTCCGTGATGTGGAGGCGCTTAGCGGCATTGTCACCCTGCCCCAGCACTTCGAGCAAAACGGTTACACGACTTACTCGACCGGCAAGATCTATCACGGCGGCTATGGGCGCGGCGACGGAGATACCGAGTTCCAGCATCTTGGCCCGGCGGCCGGCGTCGGAGCCGTCCCGGAGAAGAAGCTCGTGAATACCCCTAGCGATCATCCGCTGATGGACTGGGGCGTTTTCCCGCACAAGGACGAAGACAAGGGCGACTGGCAGGTGGCGAGTTGGGCGGTTGAGCGGTTGCAGGGCGATATTCAAGAACCGTTCTTCCTGTCGGCGGGTTTCTTTTTGCCGCACGTTCCGCTCTACGTGACGCAGAAATGGATGGACATGTACCCGGAGGAAACGGTCGCGTTGCCTCCTGTGCTGCGCGCAGACCGGGACGATACGCCGCGCTTCTCTTGGTTCTTGCATTGGAAGTTGCCCGAACCGCGCTTGCGGTTCCTTGAAGAGGAAAACGAGTGGAAGAATAAAGTGCGCTCCTATCTGGCGGCG
>CAMPKL010000171.1 GCA_946887065.1 uncultured Bryobacterales bacterium | reverse complement strand
TCGAGCGAAAGCAGATTCCCCATTTCCGAATGATGGGCCGTTCGATCCGGTTCCGACTCTCGGAGCTTGCCGAATGGCGCAAGCAGTTTCACGTGAATGGAGGAATCGAATGAATAGACAAGGACGACCGATCAAGACCAACGGGAGCCTCTACCGGCGGGGAGACTCGGCGATCTGGTGGATGCGCTACCGGGACCACGAAGGGAGGATCAGACAGAAATCGACGGGAGAAAGAAACCAAGCGGAGGCGGAGAAAGCGCTGCGCAAAGCGGTGTATGAGAGAGACCAAGGACTGTTGCCCGCGGTTGAACTTGGCAGCCAATGCTCGTTCGCCGAATGGGCCGAATGGTATCTGAAGAATCGATCGCAGCCGCCGTTCCGGGCGGAGAAGACGCATCTTGAGAATCTCAACGCTCTGAAGTTCCTCTTGCCGCGATTCGGACAACTCGAACTATCAACAATCACGTCAGAGTCGATCGAGAGCTATTTGCGCGATCGGCTCAATTCCGGCCGAAGGGTCCACACCAAGTTCGGCCTCCAACACCGAGGAAAACTCAAACCAGCGACCGTGCACAAAGAGTTCCGCATTCTCAAGCGCATGCTCAACATGGCATCGAAGAAACGGC
This sequence comes from uncultured Bryobacterales bacterium, assembly GCA_946887065.1. Next base: position 6,629 of record CAMPKL010000171.1, on the reverse strand, counting down.
GTCTGCCGGCCAATCCTTGCGACGGGGTCGAGTTCCCGGTTCGCATGGCGGGGACGACGCGCAAGCCGCATTACGTGACTTCCGCCGAGCAGGAGAGGATCGAGATGTGCGCGCCCTCTTACTTACGGAACATCGTCGTCATCATGACGGAGATGGGACTGAGACCCAACAAGGAGCTGTTTCCGGTCCGCAAGAACCAAATCGACTTCACAAACGGCTTGGTCCACCTACCGGAGTCGAAGACGGCCAACGGCATCGCCGACATGCCGATGTCCTCTCGGGCGCGTGAGGCGTTTGAGTCCCAACTGCGAGAGAGCAAAGGATCGGACTATCTGTTCCCGAGCCCGATCGCCAACTCCCGCGTTGCCCATCTGACAACCGTGAAGCGAGCCTGGGCTGCAACGCTCAGACGGGCGGGAGTCCCGTACTTCACGCTGTATGAGTTGCGGCACACGTTCGCTACTCGCCTAAGCGCTGGCGGAGTCGCCGACCACTTCGTCACCCAGATGCTGCGGCAAGGAGACGCAGCCGTTTTCAAACGCTATAGCCAAGCCAAGCTAAACATGATGCGCGAAGCGCTGGAAAAGCTCGACCGTCGGGCCGACGAGCGGGCCTCAAATATTGGTACGGCGATGACTAGCTGACCGGAGTTTTACTACGGTTTTGGTACGGTTTGGGCCGCAATACTCCAAGCCGCAGTGACTGAGAATGAGAGTGCTATTGAAACCAAAGCATTTAGTGGTGAGGCGGGTGGGACTCGAACCCACGACCAGCGGCTTAAAAGGCCGATGCTCTACCGACTGAGCTACCGCCCCGAATGAGGGGATCGGCGACGAACGCCGCCAACTTTCGAGTATAACCGCCCGGACCTGACGGTCGCGAGGCTGTTTGTGAACCGCCTGCGGCCGCACTTATACTGGGCTGTTCGCCGTGCCGCTGAACGGCGCAGAGAGGTGCCGATGGCTGCGCAAGAAAACATTCAACTGATGGAGATCATGTTCGGCGCGGTGATGTCGCGCGCAGTCTCCGCAGTGGCGGAGTTGGGGGTCGCCGATCTGATCGAGCCGGGTTCGTCGCGGTCGGTCGCCGAACTGGCCGCCGCAACTGGAAGCCATGAACCCAGCTTGTACCGCTGCTTGCGCTACTTGGCGAGCCACGACATTTTTGTGGAAGGCCCCGAGCGCACGTTTGGGTTGACGCCGCTTGCCGCGGCGCTGCGGACGGACGCGGAGGGATCGTTTCGCGCCGGCGCCCGCATGTTGGGTTATATGTTTCCGGCGGTTGCCGAACTGGAGAACACGCTCCGCGACGGCGAAAACGGCATCGTCAAATCCTTCGGCCAACCGCTGTTCGAGTTCTTGCCGAACCATCCGGAACTGGCCGCCATCTTTGACGGCGGCATGACGGCGATTCACGGCTCGGAAACGCCGGCAATGCTGCAGGCTTTCGACTTTTCAGCGATCGGTACGCTGGCTGACATCGGCGGCGGCAACGGGTCGCTGCTGACGTCCGTGTTGCTGAAGTACCCGGCGATGAAGGGGATTCTGTTCGACCTGGGCCACGTTGCGGGCCGGGCTCGGGCGAACGTGCAGAATGCCGGCTTGAGCGACCGCTGCGAGGTGCGGGAGGGGAACTTCTTCGAGGCGTTTCCCCCTGGCGCGGACGCCTACTTGATGCGCCACATCATCCACGACTGGGACGACGGGCAATCGATACAGATTCTGAAGAACTGCCGCGCGGCTATTCCGCCGCACGGCCGGCTGTTGGTTGTGGAGGCGGTGGTGCCCGCGGGCAACGAGCCGTCGCCGGCGAAGGAGTTCGACATGGCCATGCTGATCTATCCGGGCGGCATGGAACGGACGGAGAACGAGTACCGCGCTTTGTACCGCGCCGCGGGATTTGAGCTTGTGGGCATCACGCCGACGCCGTCGCCGGTCAGCGTGATCGAGGGCCGTCCGGTTTAGCCCCGGCCAAACTGGCTTACCTGCCGCGGATTGTCGTAACCTAACGCCGATAAACCGCCTAGCTACGGAGGGAACTTATGTCTCGTATGGATCGCCGCTCGCTGCTTTCTTCGATGATCGGCGCCGGCTCGCTTTTCGGCCTTGACGCCATGTTTACGGCCGAGCGTACGGACGCCGCACAGATCGGCCCCAAGGACAACATCAAAGTCACCAAGATCGAGAGCTTCGTGCTCAAGAACACTTGGGTCTTTGTCAAAATCTCGACCGACGCCGGCATCGTCGGCTGGGGAGAGATGCTCAAAGACGATGCCAAGGCCTGCGCCGCCGGCGCCCTTGAAGTGGGAGATTATCTGATTGGCCAGGACCCGCTGCGAGTGGTCCACCATTGGCAGGCCATTCACCGCGGCGCGTTTTATCGCGGCGGTCCGATCAAGTCGGCGATCTCCAGCGGCATTGACCAAGCTTTATGGGACATCAAGGGTAAAGCCTTTGGCGTACCGGTCTACGAGTTGCTCGGCGGACCGACTCGGGACCGCGCGAGGGTCTATGGCACGGTCAGTGCGGAAACCGGCGTCAACGCCATGAAAGTCGGGCCTCGTACGACGGGCGGCCGGCAGCCGACGAAGTACGTCGAGAGCGCGCGGGACGTTCAAGCGGTTGCCGAGAACTTCAAAGCGCTGCGCGAACAGCACGGCGACGCCGTCGACATCGGCATCGACTTTCACGGCGCCGTTCAACCGGGAACAGCGAGTTTGCTCATCAAGGCGCTGGAACCCTACAATCCCTGGTTTTACGAAGAGGTTGTGCAGGCGCTCAACGTCGACGTGATGGCCGACCTAGCGAAGAAGACGCACATCCCGTTGGCGACCGGCGAACGCATCTTCCTCAAGTGGGGCTTCCGAGAGATTCTTGAGAAGGGCGCCGCGCAGATTCTGCAGCCGGATGTGAACTACGCCGGCGGCATCACCGAGTTGCGCCTGATCGCCGGTATGGCGGAAGCCTACTACTTCCCGATCGCACCGCACAATCCGAACGGTCCCTGCTCGCTGGCGGCCAGCCTGCAGATCGCCGGTTGCGTCCCCAACTTTATGGTTCAGGAACGCGGCGACCGCGAACACGATCTGCTGGCCAAGCCGCTGCCGGCGGTTGTGGGCGGCTACCGGCCGTTGCCGACCGATCCGGGGTTGGGCATCACTATTGACGAAGACAAGCTGATGGCTCAGGTCGGCGAACCCGATCCCTATTTGCCGCGCTTTGACAAGGACGACGGTTCGGTCATCGACTGGTAGCTAGACGGGTACCGACAGAAGGACAATGCCCGCGCTTCGCTTGTCGAGGCGCGGGCGTTTGCTTATTCGGACCGCAGCGTTTGGGCTGGGTCAACACGTGCGGCACGATGGGCGGCGGGCAGCGCGGCAAGCAGCGCAACCACGGCAAGCGCGCTGATCGGGACCGCAATCGTCCCGATCTCTCGCCCGCTCACGCCGTAGAGCAGCGCCTGGACGAAACGCTCACCTACCAAGCCGGCGGCGACGCCGGCGGCTGAGCCTAGGCAGAGCGTCCAGCCCACTTCGGCGGCGAGGCGGAGCAAGACGTGGGAGCGCTGAGCTCCAAGGGCCATGCGAATGCCGATCTCGCGCCGCTGCTGATTTACCGAGTAGTGCAATACGCCGTACAAGCCGATGGCGGCCAGGAGCAAAGCGACGACGGCAAAGAACGTCGAGAGGATCGCTAGAAGCCGTTCGCGGAGCAGGAGTTCTCGAACTACGCTCGAGTGCGCCACGATGCCATCGGTGGTCAACCCGCCGCGGATGCGCGGGATTTCGCGTTCGAGTATTGGGGCGAAAGCGCGAGGGTCTCCGGCAGTGCGCACCTGCATGTTCATCACGCGCGAGGGAGTGGTTGGGACGTACACGACCGGACTCATCTCTTCGCGCAGGTTGAAGTAGACCGAGTCGCGCACGTAGCCGATGATCTGCATGGGCTCCATCTCATTACCCGGCCGGGATACAAAGACCGTTTTGCCCACCGGGTCCTCGCCGTCGAAGTAGCGCTGGGCGAAGGATTCGTTGACGATGCCCACGCCGCTGTCCTCGTCGCGCATCTCGAAGTCGCGGCCGGCGAGAAGCTCGATGCGCAACGTCTCAAGATAACCCGGCGATACAGGGGCGAAGTAAGGCTGGCGCGTGCCGACCTCGCGCCCTGGCACGCGCACGGCGAGTTGTTGTTTGAATCCCGAAAGCAGTGGAAAGCCCCAGGAGACCGATTCGACGCCAGGCAGGCTTTCGATTTGCGCCGCGACTTGGCGCCAATCCTCGGACGACATCGATTCTGGCTGATCTTGGCTGCGCCATACCGTCATCAAGGCAACGCCCTCGGGGTTGAACCCCAGCGGACGGTTGGCGAGGCGATCAAAGGTGTTGATGAATAGTCCAGCCACAAACAGTACAAAGACGCAAAATCCGATTTGCGCCGCGAGCAAGCCGCGCATCAGTCGACGCCGCGCGGTCGGCTCGGCATCGCCCTTCAGGGCGGCATTCGGTTGTACCGATGAAGCCTTTAGCGCGGGAACGAGTCCAAAGAGCAGTGCAACTAGGGCGGCGAGCGCTACGCTGAAGGCCACTTCGCGCCACCCCGTTTCGAGCGTGAGCCGCACTGGCTCGCTGGGGACGGTAAGCATCGAAGTGATCAGCGGAGCCGCCCATTGGGCAAGGAACGCGCCGAGCACGGACGCTGCGCCGGCCAGGATCGCGCTTTCGACTAGCACGAGCTGCACGAGGCGCCAGCGGCCCGCGCCGAGCGCCACGCGCAAGGCCATTTCCCGTTCGCGCGCCGCCGCCTGCGCTGAGAGCAAGTTGGCGACGTTGACGCAGGCGACCAGCAGCACGAGGGCCACCAGAAAGCTCAATATAACGAGGGGCTGCCGATAGCCCTTTTGCAACGACGATGCTCCAGCGGCCGCAGGCAGCAGAATGATCTGACGATTGAGGGTCGACTCGACGACTTGCTGCGGCAGGTCCGCCGGCAGGCGTGAGATTAGGGCGCGGTTTTCCTCTTCGTAGGCGACCTGCAACGGATGGCGGATATCCTCAAGCGCGACGCCGTCTTTCAGGCGCAGCCAAATACGGCCTCGCGCCCCTGGGGCTGTAAAGAAAATGTCGGCTTCCTCGCCAGGCCCGGTGCCAGTGAACTCCTTGGGCGCGACGCCGACGATCTCAAACCGCGACGAGTCTTGTAGGCCGAAGGTCTCTCCGTCTCCTAGGCCGAAGGTCTTGCCCACAACGTCTGGATCTCGACCGAACCGGCTGGACCAAAAGGAGTAGCTGAGGACGGCTCTCTGCGCGCCGCCCGTCTGGTCATCGCTGGGATCGAGCAAGCGGCCCACCGCCGGCCGCAATCCGAAGATCGGGAAGACGTTACCGGAAAGATACTGGATGTAGACTCGCTCACTCGAATCCGCCCCGGCGAAGGTGACCTCGAATGGGGCTCTCGCTACGGAGATGGCCATGGCATCGGCCTTATCTCGAACGAGATCGCGGTACCGCTCGAACATCCCGGATCCGACTGTGTCGGTGTAGTCGAAGCCATTGCGATCGTTGAACCCCTTCCCGATGAAAAACAGGCGTTCGGGTTCGTTGACGGGCAGATCGCGCAGAATGACGGCATCGGCGAGGCGAAACGTGGCGATCGTCGCGCCGACGGCCAAGGCGAGCGAAAGGACTGCGGCGGCGGTTGCGATGCGGTGTTTGGTCAACTGGCGCCAGCTGAAGACAATATCGGCTGCTAGCGCTTCGAGGCGCGGCAGACTGACCTGGTCGCGATAGGCTTCTTTGGTTGCTTCCACCGGGCCGAACTTTAGGGCCGCTTGACGACGTGCTTCGGCGGGCGTCATGCCGGAGCGGATCAGATCTTCTGCAAGCAACTCCACGTGCTGCTTGAACTCTTCCTGCATTCGCTGCTCGTGCGACCGGCGATGGAGAGGCCCCGTCAACCGGGCGAGGAGGCGCCTCAGCGTTCTCATGACAAGTCCTCCAGACGGGCGGTTAGAAAGCGCTCGACAATCGATGCCGACTGTTCCCACTGGCGCGTTTCTGCTTCCAATTGCCTGCGTCCGGCGCGGGTGAGCCGGTAGAATCGCGCCCGGCGATTGTTCTCTGAGAGACCGTATTCGGAGACGATCGAGCCTTCCTGTTCCAGTTTGAGCAATACCGGGTAGAGCGTACCTTGGTTGACGGAGAGCAGTTCGCCGCTGATTTGCTCGATGCGCTTGGCCAGACCGTAGCCATGAAGCGGGCCAAGCACGCTTAACGTCCGCAACACCATCAAGGCCAGAGTCCCTTGCGGGACGTCGGGTTTTTCTTTGACTCGCATCTCTTGGTTTCCCAAAGGAGCATACCGCTTTTCCTTTGGGAAACCAAGAGAAAAGCGCAGGGCGCCTCCAACTGCCGGCAATTGACTGGCCTGGCCTAGGTCCGGGAGAATCCGGGGATGCCTGTTGGCCGCCTGGAACCCCTTATCTCCGCTGAGAGGATCGAGTTGCGGGTTGCCGAGTTGGGGCAAGCGATCGGGCGGGAGTTTCCTGAAGAGCCGGACGGGCCGAAGCTTTGGTTAATTGCCGCGCTCAAGGGCGCTAGTCTGTTCCAGGCTGATTTGGCGCGGGCGATC
>CAMPKL010000170.1 GCA_946887065.1 uncultured Bryobacterales bacterium | reverse complement strand
TTGCAGCACGGCCCGCGCTTTCCGCTCGCGATCGGCCTTGCTTTCGCCGCGCATCTTGAGGCCGAAAGCGACATTGTCAGACACGGTCATGTGCGGAAACAGCGCGTAGTCCTGAAAGACCATGCCAACCCGGCGAGTCTCGGGAGGGTGCTTGGTGACGTCGCGGCCGCTCAGGCGCACTGAGCCGCGATCGACATCGAGGTAGCCGCCGATCGCTCGCAGCAGAGTCGTTTTGCCGCAGCCGGAAGGGCCCAGCACGGCCACGAATTCCCCCGGCGCAACCGTGAGCGATACATGGTCCAGCGCTGTTACGCCGCCGAACGCCTTACTGATCTCAATCAGTTCAATCATGGCCGGGCGCGGCTAGACCAGGACCTCTTGGTTCCAACGATCGGTCATTGCATTCCAATTGTCGGTGTAAGCGTCGTAAGGGTAGTAGCGCAAGGCGCCGAACGCTTCTTCGGTGTGCGGATTGATCCGCCGCCACAGCGGATCTCGCGCCGCCTGTTCGGTTGCGGCTTGAGGATTCGGAGTCGGGAAGCCTGCCGCCGCGTATGCGCGTTGAAACTCCAAGCCGGCGAACTGATTCACAAATTCGTGCCCAAGCGACTTCAGGCGGGAGCCTTTTGGGATCAGCCAAATCGCCTGGAAATGGGCCCGGTCGGGGGTAAGGAAGATATCCGCCCGCTGACCGTCGCGAATCAAATGGTAGGCGTCCACGCTGTGGATGTTACCGGCGTCGACGTTGCCTTGCGCTAGGTTGAAGGCCATGTCGGGCGAAGTCGCCCACCAGTGGGCGATCTTCGGCTTATTGCGCTTGGCGAAATCGAACACCCCGCCGAAATCTTGTGTAATGGCCTCCGCCGCATGGCCTGGAGCGTACGCGGCGGCGAATGTGTAGAGCGACATGTAGGCGGCGCGGTAGAACCCGGCTCGCCTCTCCAGCACGTCGGCCCAGTCGCTGATGGGCTCATCCGCAGCGACGCCGTAAATTCCCGTGTGCGAAGCGTCCGGCCAGGTGAGGCCCCAGCCTTCTTGGGCGACCCAATTATCGAGCGCGTTGGGGTGGAAGCTCTTGGCGTTGGGAATGAGACTCCAATCCAGCTTGGCGAAATAGCCCCGCTTGATGACGGCGTAGACCTGGAAGGGCGCCACGATCATCACGTCGTAGGGCGGCTGATCGGGCGGGGCGATGAGCAACTTGGGAATCTCTTCGCCCCAGCCGTTGTCGAAGATGACGGTCTCCCCGGTGGCTTGCTCGAACAAAGGCTTCAACGCGCGTTCGAACGTTTCGCCCCATGGGCCAGCCCAAGTGAAAACGGTGAAAGGACTGCTCGCTCGCCGCCAGTTGCCGCACCCTGCCGTGAGCCCCGTGAGCAGCAGACCGCGCCGCGATAACGTGCCGGGGCTCATGCCGCGGAGTTGGCCTGTTCGAGTTGAACCAAACCTTGGCCAGCCATCAAGACTTCGTCGTGGAACCGGTCGCAGCCGATGCAAAGGTTGCGGTATTCCTTGCCCGATGCCGTCGTGGTGCGCGATTTTTCTAAAAAGTCTTCGACGCTCCAGCCATGCGCCAGACCCATGCGCTCCGGGTGCCCCATCGAGATCGCTTCGTAGACCGGATTGCCGACGTGACTCTTGAGGATCGACTCCAGGTCATCGTCCAGCAGGTTGCCGATAGGCAGCTTGGTCTTGATGCAGCAGGGATACACGTTGCCATTCGGTTCGATCGACACTTCCGACCCGGCATGCTTGTAGTCCAAGAAGTTGAGCCCGCCTGACCAGCGGTTGCAGAAGTTATCCGCCAGCGTTGCGGTTGAGATCTCGTTTTGATGAGCCCGTCCGCGTGGCCACAGCGGGCCGATCCACGAATGTTCCGTGGCGCCGAAGAAGTGGAAATAGCGCCCATCGGTTCGCGGATCGCCGATGCGGTCTCCGACGCGGTCGAAATGATCCATCCCCAGCGATTGGAAGATCTTCGTCAGCTTATCGCGCAATTTGGCTCGAGCTTCCTCGGTCTCCATGCCCTTGTGATGCGCATCGAGACCCGAAACGGAGATCGTCCAAGCCCCGTGCTCCAGCAATTCGGCCGCGATTTTCTCGGTCACCAGGTCGCCGGTCGTTTGGACAATCAGCCGTACGCCGCCCCTGTCGCGGTACTTGGCCAGCAACAAGTCCATCGCCGGATAGAGAACCGGCTCGCGGATCGGTTCCAGCAGGACTTCTCCGCCGGATAGAACAATCCGCCCAACACCTTCCTCAAATCCTCCGCCGGGAGTCGGCCGCGCCGTATTGAGGTAGGTCATGCGCTCGGGGAAATTAGCGATCACCCGCGCGTAGTTCGTCTTCGACTCACCGACGACTGAATTTAGATCCTCTCCGTAATAGGGTTGGAAGCGATCCTCATAGCAGTGTTGACATTGCCGGTGGCAAAGCCATGTCAGGACGTAGTAGATCGACTCCATCGGAAGATCGCAGTTTAGCGTGCGCGTGCCTTTTCAGTTTGCCGCTGACCGCTGCGAAAGTACGCTACAGCGGAATGTTGCCGTGTTTCTTTCGCGGCGTGTCGTCGACTTTGTTCTCCAGCATCTTGAGCGCACGGATCAGCTTCGGACGCGTATCGCGCGGCAGGATGACCTCATCGACCCAGCCCCGCTCGGCGGCCACGTAAGGATTAGCGAAACGAGTGCGGAAGTCTTCGATCTTTTGTTGACGCAGTTGGTCGGCGCTTTCGTCCCCGTTGATCAGTTCCCGTCGATAGACGATATTGACGGCCTGCTCGGGCCCCATCACGGCGATCTCCGCCGTCGGATACGCAAAGTTGATATCCGTGCGCAGATGCTTGGAGCCCATCACGCAGTACGCGCCGCCATAGGCCTTGCGCGTGATGACAGTGACCTTGGGCACGGTCGCCTCGGCATAGGCGTAGAGCAGCTTGGCCCCGTGTTTAATGATGCCGCCGTACTCCTGGTCGATGCCCGGCAGAAAACCGGGTACGTCTTCAAACGTCACAATCGGAATGCCGAAGGCGTCGCAGAAGCGCACGAACCGTGCCGCTTTCAGGGAAGCGTTGATGTCCAAGCATCCGGCAAGCACGGCGGGCTGATTGGCCACGATGCCGACGCTTTTGCCGGACAACCGGCCAAATCCGACGACAATGTTCTGCGCGAACCCTTCGTGGACCTCCAGAAAGCGCCCATCGTCGACAACCCGCGTCACGATTTGCTTGATGTCGTAAGGCTGGTGGGATTCGGCCGGGATGATGGCGTCGAGGCTCGCGTCACGCCGCTCGTCGGCATCCTCGGTGGGCAATAGCGGCGCATCCTCGAGGTTGTTCGACGGCAGATAGGAAAACAGTTCGCGCACCATTTGCAGGCATTCGCGGTCGTCATGCGCCAGGAAGTGGGCGACGCCGGAGCGTTGGTTGTGCGTCTCGGCCCCGCCCAAATCTTCTTTGGTTACGGTTTCGTGGGTGACGGTCTTGATCACATCCGGTCCCGTCACGAACATGTGGCTGGTCTTGTCGACCATGAAAACGAAGTCGGTAATCGCCGGCGAGTAAACGGCGCCGCCCGCGCATGGCCCCATCACGGCGGAGATCTGCGGGACAACGCCGCTCGCCAACGTGTTGCGCAGGAAGATGTCGGTGTACCCTGCCAACGAAGCGACGCCCTCTTGAATGCGCGCTCCGCCCGAGTCATTTAACCCGATGATCGGCGCCCCGGTCTTGACCGCGAGGTCCATCACCTTGCAAACCTTTTGCGCATTGGCGGCCGAGAGCGAGCCGCCCATGACGGTGAAGTCGTGGGCGAAAACGAAGACCTTGCGGCCCTCGATTTCGCCGTATCCGGTGACGAATCCGTCGCCGGGCACGGTTTGCTCGGCCATGCCGAAATCGCGGCAGCCATGCACCACGAGACGATCCAACTCTTCGAATGTTCCCTCGTCGAGCAACAACTCGACGCGTTCTCTCGCGGCCATCTTGCCGGCGGCGTGTTGGCGTTCCACCCTGTCCGGGCCGCCTCCCGCCTCGGCGGCCCGATTGCGGCGTTCCAGTTCAGCTTGCAGGTCGTCGAGGGTCATGTCATTGAGGATGAGCAAACAGCGTACCAGAGCCGCCTGAACCCGCGGACCTTGTGTTAATCTAAAGTGGTTATGGCTAGCATTCCGAACACCAAGAGCTATCAGATCACCCATCCGGAAACCGGGGAGCGGGCGAGCATCATCGCCGTATTGCCCAAGGGCGCCGATCTCGATGCCTACCTCGCCGGCGCCGCCAAGCGGTTCGACTGGAAGGCCTGGTCCGACCAGAAGGCGAGCGTGAATAAGGTTCGTGTCGGTCAGCAGAAACAGCAGAAACGCAAGTAGCGTTTTCGCTTTTAAATAGAGCTTGAACTGGGGATGCAGCCTCCGCTGCATCCCCAGTTTCCGTTGGCGCCGGAATAGTCCCACCCTACCTACCTGCAGCAACAGTCACGAAACCGTCTTCCAGCCAGTCAGAAACGCCCCGATTCGCGTAACCCACTGATTGCACAGGACATGGCTCTCCCTGCGTACTGTCACTCTAGCCATATAGTACTGGTACTTTAGACGCATTGCCTATTGGTTTTGGTCCTAGGAATAGGATCGGAGTACCACTAGATTTTGAACCTTTCATCGGCTCTGGTATTAAGGGTAAACTCTCAGGGAACTTAGAGAGGACCAGCGGTCGAGTTTACACACTTCGCCTCGGGTCATCTGCTTGATTTAGGGAGGACAGCAGAAATACAACATGTTAAAGAAAACAGCAATCATATTGGCCACCTTGGCCATGAGTATGGTCTCAGTTTCGGCCGCGACCATTGAGGCATCGCACGGAGACGTCTTCAATCTCGGTAAGGAATTGTTAGGCAACACGCTTCACATCGGCGACAAGAACTTCGCATATTGGCAGTATCTTGATCTCGGTACAGGTGTGAGTGCCGATGAAGTATACATCCAGGCGCTGCAAGGCCAGAGCATCGGCATCGCGATCATCGGATCGTGGCAGGCTGGAGACGGCGATGACGTTGATGCGCAGATTTGGTTTCGCGTGACCCACGACCAGGAGCTCGCTACGATCATTGGATCCAGCCTGGCGATCGGCGGCTCGGCAGGCGATGACGGCCTAGTTACGGTCCACGAAGACCAGTGCGCCGGTGGCCTTCTTTTCGCCTGCAATCCGGGTCATGACACCAATTTGTTCGTCAGCGATCCGGGGTCGTCCTTTGACTCTGTTTCGTACGACAAGGCTTATGCCTTTGTGGATGTCTTCAAGGACATCGGCATCAACGGGCCGGGCGCCATTTCGCGAATCGAGCAATACTTCATTCAAGAAGGCGACGTCCCCGAAGTTCCGGAGCCGACCACCATGCTGCTCTTCAGCACGGCCCTTCTCGGACTCGGATTCATGAGGAGGAAGAAGAGCTAACGCTCCTCTTCGAGGCTGCTTTCCTCTCTGAAAACGCCCCGTCGCGGCCATTTTGGCCCGGCGGGGTTTTTCGTTTTTATCGAGCGGTGAAGGTAAACGAGCTAACGGAGAGCTCGTCTTTGCCGGGTAGGCGGAATCCGAACCGGCCCTTGGCGAAGTTGGCGCCGGTAAACTTCCAACGGTCGAGTTCGATCCACTCTCCGCCTCTTTGCAAACGGTGTACGATCTCGTTGTCGGCCACTTCGACTTCGATCACGACCGCCCGGAAGTCCGCCAGCCCGTGGGCCACCTCAACAGGCTTCGAGCGCTGTCCCTGGGCGACAACCGTGCGGATGAAGTTATCCCTGCCGATTTGGAACCATGCGTAGTTGCTCTCGTCGACGTAATTGACCATCCACTGCAGCCTGCGGCCGCGCTCGACATTGACCGCGAAGCGGTACTTGCCCGCGCCCATTGCCGGCAGCAGAATCACTTCGCCGCCCCGCCGGACCAGCCGGTCGCCTTGTTTGCTCCAGCCTGGGTCCTGGGCGAGCGTGCTCAGCAGATCCTGCGGGCCGCCCTGCCTCTCCGGAGTCAAGGATTCAAAACGAATCTCCGCGACCACCGGTTCTCCTCCCACTACGCGGACGTCCGACGTTACAGAGCGGAAGCCGTTCGCCGAGGCTTCAATACGGTAGCCGCCCTCGGGCAGCGACGCCCGCCCATTTTCCAATTGGACGATTTCCCCTTGTGAGTTGCGCACGACCAACAGCGGCGTCACGTTCGCCGGCGTCACCGAAACGGACAGGTCCCCGTAGCTGCGCACCAGCGAACCGTCCAGTGAAGTTTCATCGCCGATGGAGAACTGCAACTGTTCGGTACGAGTGCGGTAACCGGCTTTAGAGATTTGAACCACGCGCTCACCCGCACGGACCGCGCCGTAGGAGAACGCTCCAGCCCCAGACGTTTCACCCACCGCTTCACCGTCGATTCGAACCTGCGCTCCGGACGGGGCGCCTTGAATCGAAAGCGTCGCCAACTGGGGCTGAGGCTTGAGATCCGCATCGACCTGCGCCCGCGCGCCCTTGCGGACGTCGACAGTGTACTCCGCTGAAGCGATGAATCCGGGTTTCTCGACCCGTACCCGATACGAGCCTGGGTTGAGAAATACCAACAACGATCCTTGCGACGTCTTGCGCCGGTAGGGCCGGTCGTTCAGGTAGATCGTAGCGCCATCCTGTCCAGTGACGATGCGCAATCCGCCGACGTTGCGGTCGGTGTTCAGCGCCAGCGTCAACCGGGGCTGGTTATCGGCCCGGAAACTTGCAGCGCTGCACGTGCCGTCCACGTTGTGCGGCCCCTCTTGTAATCCTTCTACCGCCAACCCGGTCGCCGTGGAAACGCCCTTGTCCTCGCCGTCAACGGAAACGGCGACGTTCGCGGTGGACGTCCAGAAGGTCGCCGCGCTTGCCAGGCTCGATGCGGCTAGTACCTTTGCCTCGCGACTCCGCAAGCTCTTCACGAGCGGAGCTGAACCCGCGGCCGATGCAACCGTCAGCGTCGCCTCGACCGAGCCCGACCGTACTCGAACGGTATGCTCCCCATCGGGCAGCTCGCGCAGCGAGAAAGCGCCATCTTCAATCTTGCCGACCTCGACGTCATCCAGAAAGACCGCGCCCGTGGCCAGATCCGTTTCGATGTCCAGCGAGGGGAACAGGGCTGACAGGTAGAGTTCGATTCTTTGCGGCGGAGCGTCCTTTGCCGAGGCGCCCTTCGCCGGGGATGCGATTTCGAACATCTGAAATTCCTGCTGGAAGCCAGCCAAGCGTGCCGTCGCTCGATGGC
>CAMPKL010000169.1 GCA_946887065.1 uncultured Bryobacterales bacterium | reverse complement strand
GTTGGGGTTGGCGCGCATCCTGGCGATCAGCCGCTCCCGCCTCACGGGGTTGAGTTGGCGGCCGAACACCGGCCGGTCCGAAAGCGTCCTGTAGGTCGGCTTGATGACCAAATCCGTGAGGTGCTCGATGACGTATTCGAGCGATTCCGGCCGTCCGCACCACCAGGTCCGAGGACTCTCAAGATTGAGTTCTTCGCCTAACAGGCTGCGGCTTAAAGCCGGCATGAAAGCCGATAGAGCGTGTGATTCGGCGACGCCGCTGCCCAGTGCGTTGGCAACGGCAACGTTCCCCGTCCGCACCACATCGAGCAGGCCCGCCGCGCCGCTCGCCGATTCTGAAGTCAGTTCCAACGGATCGCAGGCCGCCGACTCCATGCGTCGCAGGATCATATCCACCGGCAAGAGCCCGCCAAGCGTCCTCAGATAGACGCGCTTCTCGCGCACCGCCAGATCCGATCCCTGGACCAGCGTGTAGCCCAAATAGCGCGCCAGATAGGCATGCTCGAAGTAAGTGGGCGACAAAGGTCCGTCGGTGAGCACGCCAATGCGCGGGTTCTCTGGGCGCCCGGCGGCTGTCGCCAGCGACTGCTTGAAGTCCTGAAAAAACGATGCCAGCCGGCGGACGCTGGTCGCGCCGAGGGCCTCGCCCAAAGTCTCGTTCAGCACGAGCCGGTTCTCCAGCGCGTAACCCAGGCCCATCGGAGTTTCCGTGCGCTCGCCGATGATCCGCCAGGCTCCGTCGGGACCGCGAATCAAGTCCACAGCGAGGTTGTTCAGCCAGACCGAGTCCGGCGGTCGGATGCCGTCACAGGGCCGCAGAAAACCGGGGTGATTGAAAAGAAACGGCGGCGGCAACGAACCTTCGCGCACGGTCCTGCGCGGGCCGTACAGATCGACCAGCAAGGCGTTGAGCAGGCGCGCCCGCTGTATCACCGCGGCTTCGATCGTACTCCAGTCTTCACTGGACAGCACGCAAGGAACAATGTCGAGCGGCCACGGCCGGTCAGGCTCAGCGCCCACGTCGGCTTCCTTCTGCACGTGATAGGTCATGCCGTTTTCACGGATGACGCGGCGGCTCTCTTCCACCCGCCGTTGCAGTTCGGCGCGGCCCAGCGTGGCGAGCGCTTCTTCGATCGGCTTCCAATGCGGCCGGACCTGCCCCTCAAGCGTCAGCATCTCGTCGAAATGACCTTCGAGGGGCTTGTATTGCTCTGTGAGGCTGGAGGCGGACGACAAGACTGACATTCTCCCCTAACTGGCCGCGTTTCGTCCCTAGGTAGTCGGCCTGCGTCGGAGATCGAGGGTCATCGGGAAACGCGGGTTTTGCTCGCGGGGAGGAGACTGAATCGGTCCAGGCGTGTGCCCAAAGCCGAAGAAACGCGCGGCGCGCCGCGATTCCGCCTCATAGGCGTTAATCGGGAAAGTCTCATGGCTGCGGCCCCCAGGGTGGCTGACATGATAAGTGCAGCCTCCCAGCGAGCGCTGCGACCATTCGTCGAAAACGTCAAACACCAACGGCGTGTGGACCTCGATCGTCGGATGGAGGCAACTCGGAGGCTGCCAGGCGCGGTATCGGACTCCAGCGGCGAATTCCCCCTCCGTGCCGGTTGGGTGCAGCGGGAGGCGCCGATTGTTGCAGGTCACCGTGTATCGATCGGCCAAAAAGCCGTTGACCTTGACCTGCAGCCTCTCGACCGAAGAGTCCACAAAACGCGCCATGCCGCCGCCCGCCGGCTCCTCGCCGAGCACGTACCAGGGCTCCGTGGCGGAGCGCAGTTCCAGCTTGATGCCTGCTTGCTCGATCGTCCCAATATGCGGGTATCGAAACTCAAACTGAGCTGCATACCATTCAGAATCAAAAGGATATCCGCCTCTCTTCAAGTCTTGGATAACGTCGTCGAAATCGGCTTGGATGAAATGGGGCAGCATGAACTGGTCGTGCAAGCGCGTGCCCCAACTCACCGGGTTGCGCTTGTAGGGCTTCTTCCAGAATGCTGCGATGAGACCTCGCAACAGCAGTTGCTGGCTCAAGCTCATGAGCGCGTGGGGCGGCATCTCGAACGCTCGCAGCTCCAGCAGTCCGAGCCTGCCAGTGGCGGTCTCCGGAGCGTAGAGCTTGTCGATGCAGAACTCCGCGCGGTGCGTATTGCCAGTGACATCTACCAATAAATGGCGGAAGATTCGGTCGACCAGCCAAGGCGGACAGGACGGCCCGGCCTCATCAATCTCACCGAAGGCGATCTCCAACTCCGGCAGACTATCGATGCGCGTCTCGTCCACGCGCGGGGCCTGACTAGTGGGGCCAATGAACTGTCCCGAGAACAGGTACGAAAGCGAGGGATGGTTAATCCAGTAAGCGACCAGGCTACGCAGCAGGTCCGGACGCCGCAAGAACGGCGAATCCGCCGGCGTGGGACCGCCCAAGACGATGTGATTGCCGCCGCCCGTGCCGGTATGCCGGCCGTCGAGCATGAACTTCTCAGCTCCTAAGCGGCATTGACGCGCGTCTTCGTAAAGGTTCTCGGTATTGGCCGCTAACTCGTCCCAAGTCTTGGTCGGTTGGACGTTGACCTCGATAACTCCAGGGTCAGGCGTGACTTTCATCGACCGCAGCCGATGATCCTCGGGCGGCGTGTAGCCTTCGATCACGACCTTCACTTTCGTGGCGGCGGCGGCGTCCTCGATATGGCGCAGCAGATCGACGAAGTCTTCGGCATGACCAAGCGGCGGCAAGAAAATATGCAGTCGCCCATCGCGCGGCTGCACGGCCATCGCGGTCCGCACCACGCCGTCGTCTGCTTCGCCCTTGACCGGAGAGCGGCTGGTCATGGAAGACGTACCGTCCACCAGCCTTGTTGCCGGCGCCGTGTTCGGCGCGCTCCGCGGCTCAGCCGGCCCGCGCGGGTCTTGCCGCGTGGGCAATATCTCCGGCTCGCTCATGGGGTCGCGAAAGTGCATCACGGGTGCGTGCCGGGGGTCGATCCAGGGCAGAGATGCCAACGGCAGCCGCAAGCCGATCGGCGAATCGCCCGGAATCAAAAACAGCTTCTTGCCCCGCAGCATCCACAGGCCCGACTGCCAGACGCGCTTGGCCCCGGCCCGCTTTCTGCCGATCGGCAACACATAGCCAGTCGGTTGCCCCAAGCCGCGGTCGAAAACGCGGCGCATGCGCTCTCGCTCATCGGCGCGTTCGAGCCGATTGTCTTCAGGCGTGACGTTGATCGGCAGCCGGCCCTCCAGCTGCAGAGAGTGCATCGGGTCCTCGTAGGCCGGCAGCGCATACTCGTCGTTCAAGCCCATCTCGCGGGCCAGCGCCTTGACCAGCCGCTCGGCGTCTTCGAGGCCCCAGTCGGCGGCGTCGTCCACATCGGCGATCAGCGACGGGTCGCTCCACAGCGGATGTTCGTCCGTCCGCCAATAGCAGGCCAACGACCAACGCGGCAAAGGTTCCCCCGGATACCACTTGCCTTGCCCGAAGTGCATCAGGCCATCCGGAGCGTGGCGTTTGCGCTGGCGGCGAATCAACTGTTCGGCTAGTTGCCGCTTCTTTTCGCCCAGCGCGGCCGTATTCCACTCCTCGCCTTCCATGTCGTCGATCGAAACGAACGTCGGCTCGCCGCCCATCGTTAAGCGGACGTCCCCGCGTTCCAGGTCTCTGTCGATCTGCCGGCCCAGACGGTTGATCGCTTGCCACTGCTCTTCGGTGACCGGCTTGGTGACCCGCGGATCTTCGTGGATGCGCGTCACCGACATCTCATGCCCGAAGCTCGTCTCGCACTCATCCACGGCCCCGCTGATGGGCGCGGCGGACGAAGGTTCGGGAGTCGCCGCCACGGGGATGTGCCCTTCGCCGGCGAACAAGCCCGAGGTCGGATCCAGGCCGACCCAGCCCGCGCCGGGCAGATAGACCTCCGTCCAAGCGTGCAAATCGGTGAAGTCCACGTCCGTGCCCGAAGGTCCGTCGAGCGCCTTTACGTCGGGCTTGAGTTGGATCAAGTAGCCGGATACGAAGCGTGCCGCCAAGCCCAACCGCCGCAATGTTTGCACGAGCAACCAAGCGTAGTCGCGGCAAGAGCCGCTGCCCGCCGCCAACGTCTCTTCACAAGATTGAACGCCCGGCTCCAAGCGGATCAGATACTTGAGCATCTGCTCCAGGCGTTGATTGATCCCGACCAAGAAATCGGCGGTACCCCTCGGGCTGAGATCAATACTTTTCAGAAACTGCTCGAAGAGCGGACCCAGTTCGCGCGTCTCAAGGAACGGCCGCAGTTCAAACTCCAGCCAACTCTCGTATTGGAAAGGGATCTTCTCCGCTTTGGGTTCTAGGAAGAAGTCGAACGGGTTGATGACCGTCAGTTCGGCGACCAAATCGACTTCGACGCTGAAATGGCGCGTCCTCTCCGGGAAGACCGCACGGGCCATGTAGTTGGCCTGCGGATCCTGCTGCCAATTCAGGAAATGTTCAGCCGGTTCAATCTTCAGCGAGTAGCTCTTAATTGGGGTTCGGCAATGCGGCGCGGGACGTAGCCGAATGATCTGCGGCGATAGGCTGACAAGGCGATCGTAGTCGTAGGTCGTGCAGTGGTTGAGAGCGACAGTAATGGCCATTGGATCTCGCCGATCTCAAGAGAACGCCGCGCGCAAGGTGTCAGTCAGAAAGTTTTCCCTCTCGAACAGCGAGCGGGCAATCGTTCGGCCTCTCGGGCAAACGGCCGCGGGTCAGGCCTACATGATACTGCGGTTCGCTGGGCTCAATCCCGGCGGTAAGGGAACTGTTGCCAATCTACGGCTCCCCGGCCCCCTGCGTCGTAAACGATTTCGCCGGCGCGTATGGTCATATCCGCCGAGATGCGACGGTCCCCAGGGTAGCTCGCTTGCGCGGAATCCAGCAGCCGGAACGTGCCTTCTTCCACCCGCAGCAGAGCCACGTCGGCTTCCGCGCCCACGTCGAGGTGGCCCAGTTCCGGATGCTTTATAATCTTCGCCGGCTCGTACGTCGACATACGAATCACGTCGTCCAGCGACGCGCCCAGATTCAAGATCGACGTCATCGCGTGGGCCATGTCCTTGAGTCCGCCGTTGATGCTGCGGCGATGGATGTCGGTTGAAATGGAATCGGGAAAGAAACCCATCCTGGCGAAGGGAACGGCCACATACCAATAGAAGCTCGCCTGTCCGAAACCTTGATCGAAGATGATGCCGCGTTCGCGGCCCGCGATCATCGCCGGGTTCGGTTTGTCGTCCAGCAACTCCTTGCGGTGTCCCGAGAAACAGTGCGTGTAAATGTCGCCGGGGCGCAGCTTATCGAGCAGCAGAACTTCGAGATTCCGTTCCGGCGTGTCTTCTCCGAAGTCGACCATCACAGGGATGTTCGCCAAGGCGCCGGCCTTGACGGAATTGTCGATCGACTCCCAGCCCGGGCCGGCGTAGTGCGCGCTCTTGATGCCGACGACCACGTCGGCATTCTCCTTGGCCACGCGGGCCGTCGCCTCGGCGTCCATCTGGGTTGGGTCGTTCTCGCTGCCGCCGACGTGCATACCTTGGCTGACGATGTTCAGCATGGCGAACACTCGTGTCACCGAACGATCGATGACCCACTCGCGAAACTCGGGGAACGTCTGATATCCGGAAGTTCCCGCGTCGACGATCGTGGTGACGCCCGAACGCAAAGATACCGTGTCGGCGCGGACGGCGTTGTCCCTGCGCGCCGAGCCGCGAATCGGGCTGCCCGTAAACACATGACCGTGAATGTCGATCAATCCGGGCGTGACGTAAAGGCCCGACGCGTCAACGGTCTTCGCTGCTTGAGCGGCCGGGATATTTTCGGCGACTCGCGCAATCTTGCCCTCGCCGATGGCGACGTCCATGACGCTGCTGATCCCGTTTTTGGGATCGATAACGTGCCCTCCTTTCAGCAGTAGGTCATAGGCCGGCTGTTGTGCGGACAAAGCTCCGGCTGCGGCCAAAAGACAGAGCCAACGGCGTGGAAATAACATGGCCAAAGTATACAAACCCCACAAGAAAGAGGGGCGGCCAATGACCGCCCCTCTGAGTTCCCAGCGTTCTAGAAATTACCAAGGCATCTGGCGATTGGTATGTTTACGGCCTTTGTCGGCCGCGGCGGCGCTGGCGCCCGCGCCAACCATGACGCCTTCATCAAGCATTTCCGTGACGTCGTTGTCGCGCACGGTGTTCAAGAAGGCAATGCCGTGCTTCTTGCAAGATGCGAGCACCTTGCCGCGCGCGGCAAGCATGTCCGGGTGCAGGTCTCGGTTGGCGCCATGGCCGTCGGGCAAGTCAAGAGAAATGCCCATATCGCCCGGTCCCCACTCGGCGAAAGCGATGCCGGGAACCGAGAGGCAATCATCTACGTTAGCCAGCGCATGACGGTCTTCGATCTTGAGACCCAACATGAACTCGCCGTTCGGGTTCAGCGGCCAGGGATCGGCCTTGGCCATGTACTCGGCCGGCGTAATGCCCCAGATGCGCGAGGCGAAGCCTTGGCTGCCGTTGCCCAGTAAACCCTCGCCGATTGCCGGCGAAACCGGCTCTGCACGCGGGTAGCGCAGCGCGCGCACCAGCCATTTCACAGCCTCGGGCTCGCGCGCATGGCACAGCAAGATGCCGTGAATGCCGCAACACATCGCCTGTTGGGCGACCCAAAAATTCGCTTCCATGTGCGCAGCCGAGATGCCTAGAACCGGCAACGTAGCGATCACGGCAGGCGTGCGGTGACCGGACTTGGTCGGACCCGCGTCCACCAACCCCTGCATGAAGCCGCGCAGGGCCGTAAAATCGAGCGCGCCGTGCTCCATTTCGTAGGTGAGGTAGTCGCTGTGGGTACCGTTGGGACCGCCCAGCTTCTTACCCTCTTCATACGCGCCGCCGCCGCCGGAATAATAGATGGGCTGCTTGTCCGCAAGCAGCTCAACAGCTCTGTTGATGCGTTTTGCCTTGTAATTCGCATTGCCGCCCGGCGCCGCACTGGCGACCGAAGCAGCCGCGGCTGCCAACATCGGCGCTGCGAGGAATTCTTTTCGAGTCATGGGAAAGAGGCCTCCTACTGAAATTTCCAACTTCAATATCTTTGGACGATGAGCCGCCCTAGCCGCAGGCCTGCAATATGGACCCCGACGGGACGATATTATGACACGCCCATGCGGAACGGGGCCAGCTAAGCGTGAGGATTCATCCTGAAACGATGACCTTTAACGTTCTCAATCGTGCCGCAGTGCGGCGATCGGCTCGATTTTCGTCGCCCGCCGCGCCGGTACGTAGGCGGCCAACGAAACCACCAGAATCAGCAATCCCGC
>CAMPKL010000168.1 GCA_946887065.1 uncultured Bryobacterales bacterium | reverse complement strand
AGAAGCCGTTGACGCCTTGTTCGACAATGGCCGCCGCGGTCACGTCCTGCGCGGCGCCAACAACCGTCCGCTGAAGTCGCTCTCCGACACCCTCAAGGGCAAGCAGGGCCGTTTCCGGCAGAATCTGCTGGGCAAGCGCGTCGACTACTCCGGGCGCTCGGTCATCGTTTGCGGTCCCGACCTGAAATTGAATCAGTGCGGTCTGCCCAAGTTGATGGCGCTTGAACTCTTCAAGCCGTTCATCTATCAGCGCCTCGAACAGCGCGGCCACTGCACGACGATCAAGCAAGCCAAGGAACTAGTCGAGCAGCACGATCCGGTCGTGTGGGACATCCTCGAAGAAGTCATCAAGGATCACCCGGTTCTGTTGAATCGCGCTCCCACGCTTCACCGTCTCGGAATCCAGGCCTTTGAGCCCACGCTGGTTGAAGGCAAGGCGATTCGCCTGCATCCGCTCGTTTGCCCGGCGTTCAACGCCGACTTCGACGGCGACCAGATGGCCGTCCACGTGCCCCTGTCCCCTGAGGCGCAGATCGAAGCGTATGTGCTGATGTTGTCGGCCCACAACATCCTTTCCCCTGCGAACGGCAGCCCGATCACCACGCCGTCGCAGGACATGGTGCTGGGACTCTATTACCTCACCAGAGCTAAAAGCGGCGCCATCGGCGAGGGACGATCCTTCGGAACTATCGAAGAAGTTCTATTCGCTCTCGACATGGGCGAGGTTGAGACTCTCACCCCGATCCGGCTCTACTACACCGGTCCCGTGATGGACTTGGCGAAGTCTTTTGACGATCAGAAGATCAGCCAGATCCAGCCTGTCCACTACCGCAAGCAGCACATGGAGACGACCGTCGGGCGTGTCATCCTCAACGAGCGCCTTCCCGAAGGGATGCCTTTCATCAACGGCCTGTTGAAGAAGAAAGGCGCCACCGAGCTTGTCTCCCACTGCTATCGTCTACTGGGCCGCAAGAAGACCGTCGAGATGCTTGATGAGCTCAAGACACTCGGCTTCCGGTATTCGACGCTCTCCGGCCTTTCCATCGGCATCGACGACATGATCGTGCCCGAGGACAAAGAGTCGCGCGTCCGCGCCGCCCAAAAAGAGGTTATGGCTGTCGAACAGCAGTACCTCGACGGCGCCATCACCCACGGCGAACGCTACAACAAGATCATCGAGATCTGGTCCAAGGTCACCGAGCAGGTCTCCGACGAGATGTTCCACCGCATGGGCGAACTGGACACCGGCGGCGCGCAGATCAACCCGATCTTCGTCATGGCCGACTCCGGCGCTCGCGGTTCGAAACAGCAAATTCGTCAGCTTTCCGGTATGCGCGGCCTGATGGCCAAGCCCTCGGGCGAAATCATCGAGACGCCCATCACCGCGAACTTCCGCGAAGGCCTAAACGTCCTGCAGTACTTCATCTCGACTCACGGCGCCCGCAAGGGTCTCGCTGATACCGCGTTGAAGACCGCCGACTCGGGCTACCTCACCCGCCGTCTGGTCGACGTGGCGCAAGACGTCATCATCAATGAGACCGATTGCGGCACGACGGACGGCATCTGGGTCGAGCCCATCGTTGAATCGGGCGAAATCATCGAGCCTTTGCGTGATCGCATCGCCGGCCGCGTCGCCTCCGAAGACATCGTCGACTACGAAGGCGAAGTCCTGGTCCGCGCCGACCAAGAGATCACCGAGGAGCTTGCTTCCCAGCTGGAGTTGGCCGGCATCGAGCGCGTGCGCATCCGCTCGGTTCTCTCCTGCGAATCCGAGCGCGGCGTCTGCCGCCTTTGCTACGGACGCAACCTGGCGACCGGCCGTTTGGTCGAGCGCGGCGAAGCGGTGGGCGTCATCGCCGCTCAGTCCATCGGCGAGCCCGGCACGCAGCTCACGATGCGTACCTTCCACATCGGCGGTACGGCGACTCGCGTCTCCGAGCAGTCGACTCAAGAGGCCAAGACCGAAGGCTTCGTCAAGTACATTGGCGTCAAAGCCGTTCGCAACCGCGACGGCGAATTGATCGCCATGAATCGCAACGGCATCATCGGCGTCGTCGACGCCAAGGGTCGCGAGAAAGAACGTTATCAAGTCGTCTACGGCGCCAAGCTGAAAGTCGAAGACGAAGCGCCGGTACTCGAAAACCAAAGCCTGCTGGAGTGGGATCCCTACACGTTCTCGATCCTCACCGAAGTCAGCGGCGTCTGCCACTTCAAAGACCTGCAAGAGGGCGTCACCCTGCAAGAACAGGTCGACGAAGTCACCGGCATGTCGCAGTGGGTCGTCGCCGATTCTCCCGACGACAAGAAGCAGCCGACGATCGAGATCCGCGATGCTAAGGGTAAGGTGCAACACAAGTACCTCATCCCCACCAACGCGCACGTCATGGTTCGCGACGGCGAGGAAATCCACGCCGCCGACGTAATCGCCAAGATCCCTCGCGAGACAACTAAGACCAAGGACATCACCGGCGGTCTGCCTCGCGTCGTGGAACTGTTCGAAGCGCGGCGTCCGCGCGAGACCGCCGTCATGAGCGAAATCGACGGCGTGGTGCGCTACGGCGAACTCTCCAAGGGCCAGCGTAAGATCTACGTTGCCGCCGACAATGGCGAAGAACGCGAATACTCGATCCCTCGCGGCGTTCATATCAACGTCCAAGAGGGTGAAAAGGTCACGGCGGGCGAGCCGTTGATGGACGGTCCCCGCGATCCGCACGACATCCTGGCGGTTCTCGGCGAGAAGGAACTGCAAAAGTACCTGGTCAACGAGATCCAAGAGGTCTACCGCCTGCAGGGCGTCAACATCAACGACAAGCACTTGGAAACGATTGCTCGTCAGATGATGCGCTGGATTAAGGTGGAAGATGTCGGCGATACCGACTTCCTATTGGACGAAGTGGTCGACAAATTCCGCTTCCGGCGCGCCAATGAGAAGGTCCTCGACGACGGCGGCGTACCGGCGATCGGCCGCCCCCTGCTCATGGGCATCACCAAGGCCTCTTTGGCCACCGACTCGTTCATCTCGGCGGCCTCCTTCCAAGAGACCACTCGTGTTTTGACCGAGGCGGCCATCTCCGGCAAAGTCGATTACCTGCGCGGCCTCAAAGAGAACGTCATCGTCGGCCGGCTCATTCCAGCCGGTACCGGCCTCGACACTTACGCCAACATCAAGCTCGAAGGCGAAGACGAGATTGAAGAGTTCACGCCAGAGGTCGAGTACCTCGGCGGTCTGCCTACCTTTGGCGACGACCTCTCCGATTTCGCTCCGACTCTCGGCGAAGATTCGCCGGCGGGCATGCAGATCGAGACCCCGGACAACTAAGCGCCGGCTCGCCATCAACGTCCCAAGCCCCTTCGAGGAAACTCGAAGGGGCTTTTTCTTTTGTTTGGCTTTATTCGCCCGCGCGCTTCAGATTGATCAAGAACGGCGTCACCTTGAATGGCAGCTTGTCGTCGGCCGTGCGGATCTCGCTGGGTTTCACGGTCCGCAGGCTGATCTGGTTGGTCCAGGGGTCGAGGCGAACCCTCGATCCCAACGGCAAGGCGGCGATTTGTTCCAACGACTCTTCGTCAAGTTCGGGGGCCGCGCCCGCCAACACCGCTAACCGCGCCATCCTTTCCTCGGAGGCCACGGCGTTGCCGAAGTTCGAGCGAATCAACTGCGGCAGCCGCGGCGCCTGGCTCGCCAGCGCCTTGAGGAAGAGTCCCGCGTTCGTCAGCTTGTCCGCGTAAGGGCTTTTCTCCAGCAACTCCACCGCCTTCGCGCTGGCCGCCGACACCTCGTCCGCCGGTCTCCCCAGCCGCAGCCGGTCGAGAATTTCCCGGTCCTCGAACATCGTCAGGTCGCTGAACGCGTACATCGTGTCCATGCGATGTCCCAACACGGCATGGGCCAACTCAGGCGACAAGGCCATCGCCAAACTAGCCTCGTCCGGTAATACGTCAATCAACCCGCGGCTAATCACGATAGCCTGGCCGATCGAGAACGTCTCCAACGGCGTCGTCAACAAGACGCGGCATTCCATGTCGAGGGCGATGCCGTTGGCGGCCATCAAGTTCCTCACGACCGTCTCCGCGACTTCATCGACCGGACCTCTCGGCGCCAGTAGCCCCGCCTGCTCCATTCGCCGCAAGACGTTCCGTTGGCTCTCTTCCTGCCACTTGCGTTCGGCCTCTAGCGGCGTCAGGTCCTCTGGTCCTTCTTGGCTGTCCAAGTCAGCTTGTTCCACCAAGATCGCGGTCAACTCGTCCACTTCGTCGCTCCGTGCCGGACTGTAATTCCAAAGACGGGCCTGTGCGGCGAAATGTGCTCCTAGCGCTCCCGTCTCGTCCTCATCCTGGATATAGATGAATGCTGGCGCCCAGAAGTCCGGGGCGGTGTTCACCCGCCAACTGTCGAAGTGGAAGAACATATCCTTGGTGCTGCCGCCGGTGTAAGTCCCGTTGAAACGCACGATCCGCGCGCCCTCTTCTTCCACCCAGATCCTGCCCAAAAACTTGCCGGGCCGCGACGTCCTGGGCTGCACCTCGAAGACCAACGTCCTGACACTCCCCAGGAACTCCCTGCGCTGGAACGAGAATTCATACGTCGCCCGGTCGAAATCGAAAGCGTCCGGAACAATCTTCTGGGCGAATCCCCGGGCCAACAAGCCTTTGCCGCCGAGCAAACGGTCCAGCATCGACCTCTTGCCCTTGCCGACGAATCCGTCGCTTTCGGTGAACGGCGTCCAACTCACGCCGTCGCGATCCAACCCGACCCGGCCCATCGCGTATTGGTCGCCCGGATATCCCGCCAATACATCGTCTGCGCTCTGCAGGTAGACCTCCATGAAGGGTTGGTATGCCTGCATGCGCAACAAAAAGTCTTGTTCGCCGGCCACGATCCGATCGAGCAGGCGATCCACCAGGTCGGCTCGCGAGCCCACCGGTTCGGCCGCGGCCGCCGCCGTCGTCAGTAGAATCAAGCCGCTGAGCAAAGCGCGGAAACGAATCATAGGAAATTCCTAGTAAGCCAACTCAAAGCGGATGCGCACTTGCGCGGTGTAGTCGACAGGTTGATCGCCCTGCATCGCCGGCTCGAATCGAATCGCTTCCGCCGCTTGCAGCGCGTACTCATCCAACCCATAGCCGAGACCGCTGATGACTTCGAGCGTCTCGGCGGTCCCCCGCGCCAGGAATCGCACCAGCAACACCACCTCGCCTTCGACCCTTCGCCGGACGCCTTCTTCGCTGTACTTGGGGACCGGCTTCCAAAGAATCTTCACCGGCTGGTCTTTAGTTTTCGCGGTTGGTTCAGTTGCGGCCACAGCCGCTAGGCGCCGCTCGGCTGCTCCAAACCCCGCCTCCGCGGCCAAGTCGGCGCGGCGCGCCTCGCGCGCAATTTCGATGCGCCCGAACCCGCCGTCCCCGATCGCCGCCGCGGGCGACTCCGTCTTCGCCGGTCCCGCAGCCCCGAAACTCGTCGTGCCGCCGGGCGGCACGTTGCTTGGCGCTTCGTGCCTGCCCAGAGCCGAGCCAAAAGCCGCTGCCGGCGGTTGCGCTTGCAGCACGGCGGTTGCGGCCCGCACGACCTGAGGGAATCCGTCGGGTCTCGCTGCTGGTCTCGTCACTGCGATTGCCGGCTGCTCGGGCAGAATCGACGCTGGAACGGGCCGCGGCGCCACGTTCAGCGCAGGCAACTCCAGCCGAACCGCCTGAAGCATTCGCGTCGCCGCCGGACGTTTCGCTACAAACCGATCCACGCGGGCTTTGGGCTGCATTCTTGGGCGATACAACCGCGGCGGCGGCGAAACGAGCCGCACCGCCTCCGGCAGTTTGTAAGGCGAAATTGACGGAGCCGGTATGGCTTCGCCGGTCGCCCACAACACACTGACTGCCGCGACGTGTACGAGCGCGCTGCAAAGCGTCGCCATGCGCCGCGAGCCCTCGCTGCGAGATTGCGAGTTAAAGCTAAACATCGGTCCGAGTCCGCACAGAAGTAGGTCCCTCTCTGCGTATCGGCCGGAATGGCTTTATTGTTGATAGTTCCGAAGGCCGCCTTGTCCGGCGGTTCGCGCTGGGCGCGGCGCGCCGGACTAGTCCAGTTCGGCGTCCGAAGATGGACTCGCTTGGATCACATTCAGCAATACCAGATCAGCGGGCCGAAACCGCATCTTCGCCAACTGCGTGGGAGACGTGTCGCTTTCCCCGAGCCGTTGCATCACAAAGCTCTTCAGCTCTTGCTGGGACAGTCCGAGCAGGCTGGCAGCTTCCTCGAAATTAAAATCGGACTTGCCGGCGGGCAGGCTGAGTTGTGTTCGGCTCATGCTAATGGTTTCCTGGACGATCGGAGACCGCCCTCAATGTGGCCATTCTAGAGTTTGGCCGGCGGCCCCAGGAATCCGAGGATTCGCCTATTTGCTTGGTGTCCTTACCCGATCCACGCACCCCTCCACTCGTAGTTCTTTTCTTACTGGCAGTACCAAGGGAGTAGTGCAGTCGCAGCACGACATAAGACGCGCCGGCTAGCGGAATAGGAAGGTCCAGCTCAGCACTACGAGGGTATGCGTAGCGCGTGCGGCTCCAACCGAACGCCCCTCTCTGAAGGCGTTGCCGTAGAACCATCCTGCAACCATCGACGCCAGCGCGAATCCCCAGTTCGGGTAGAAACGAAACGACAGGTGGACCGCTCCGAACGCCGCTGCCGCGATGGCCTGCGCGGCCAGCGGATTCCGTAGGGTTTTCTCCAGCAGGTTCTGCAGGATTCCTCTGAAACACAGTTCTTCTCCCAGCGCCGTCGCAAAGAAAATTCCTAGTGCCGTCCCGGCAAATTCCGCCGCCAATGCCCAGTCGAGCGTTTCGCGCGGAGCCCACTCGACCAGTCCGGTCGCCAGCGAAAGCGGCACGCCGATCGGCAAGTAGTAGAGAAAATGCTTCCCGCCGGTTCTAAGGTCCTTCCAACTCGGGAAGAAACGGAAATCGACGTCCGCGAGGCCGCGCAGCGACAAGAACGCCATCGCACCGACCGAGATCACCATCAGCTTGCCCAGCACGTCCAACCGCCGTATGTCTTCCGGCAGCGCCAGCGGCCCGCGGTAAGCGTCTATTAAAAACGTCGTGAGCCCGCTGACAACCGGCGCGGCCAACAAGACGATGGCCACGACGTCCTGCCAAGCAAGCCCCCTCTTCTTCGGCGGCGCCAACACGAACAGCGTTGGCGCTGCCGCGGCTAACGCCAACAGGCCTAGAAAGTGCTTCGCGGAAAACAGCCCCAAAGGAATCGAGAAGATAAAGTAGGGAGCAATTCCCCCGGCGACCAGCAGCGCCGCCAACGTCTTCGGCGCGAAGGACTGCTCGA
>CAMPKL010000167.1 GCA_946887065.1 uncultured Bryobacterales bacterium | reverse complement strand
CGGTCGAGAAAGCCGGCGGTCAAGGGGAAATCGCCCGCCGCCGTCGTGCCGCTCAACACGAGCGCGCCGTCGGCCTGGCGGGCCAGAGCCAGTACCCGGTCGTCTCCGAAGCCGCCGACGAAGGTCGAAAATTCGAGAGCGTCGCCGTTGGGGCCGAGCTTGGCTACGAAACCGTCAACGCCGGCGGGTTCCAAGCTTGCCGGGCCGTCTTCGCGATGGAACTCCCGCTGGAATGCGTCCGGGGTCGTGGGGAAGCTGGGAGCGGAGGTCCATCCGGAGACGTAGGCCGCGCCGGCAGAGTCGATGGCGAGGTCGGTGAGTCCTTCCTGGCCGAACGGGAAGACCGAGTAGCCGTAGGGAGCGCCGCCAAGGTACGTGGCGTATTCGAGCGTGCGGCCGTCGGCCGGGAAGCGCGCGATGAAGACGTCGCCGATCATGCGATGGCAGTGACATACGGTCTGAAACGCGCCGGCTGTCGCGGGGAAGTCGGTGGTGTTAGTGACGCCGGCGACGAAGAAGCGCCCCGCCGGTCCGAGAACAATTCGAACGCCGTCCGTGTAGGGAAACACCGGGATGCAGTTGCTCCCTCCGTCGCAGGACACCCTCTCGCCGCCGAGGTACGTGGCGTAGAGGAGACCGCCGTCGGCCGCGAACTTGGCGACGAAGGCCGTTCGCCTCGAACCGAAGCCGCCCGGCCCCGGCCACGCGGAATCGAGCGCGTCTGGAGTGACGGGAAAGCGAGAGCTGCCGGTCCAGCCGGTGACGTAGGCGGTCCCGTCGGCGTCGACCGCAACGTCGAGAGTCTCGGACTGGACCGGCCCCGATCCCGGAGACGTCGCGACGGCCCCGAAGACGGCGCTGTAGACCACGGCGCCGTCGGCGGGATGGATCTTCCACAGAAAGGCGGCCTGGGCGCCTTGGGCTGGGGGCCGCTCAAGCGACCGCAAGACGGGGAAGTCCGCGGACTGGGTCGCGCCCGCCACGTACACGTACCCTTCGAGATCGACGGCGATGGCGCGAGCTGTGTCCCGGCCGGAGCCTTCGATGGTCGTGGACCAGGCGAGCGAGCCGGAGGAGTCGAACCGCGCGACGTAGATGTCGGAGACGGGCGGCGTAATCAGGCCGATTTCTCTGTCGTCGGCGCTGACGTCTGCGGCGACGTAGAAGCCGTCTGGCGCGGCCGCGACGTCACGGACAATCACGACGGGGTAGGCCGGCGCGACGGTGCTCCAGCCACGGACGCTGAAACCCCGTGGTTGGGAGCCGCTCTGCGCGTGGAGCGCAGCCGCCAACGACATGCAGCAAACGATGGAGATGAGAAGCCGCCGGAACATGTCCTTCGATCGTGGCATTCCAGGCGCCAATCTTCGAAGGCGATCGTGATCCACGGCCCGTACCCTGCCTCGGCCTCGGGAGGAAGCAGTTGATTGGTTCCATTGTTCGTGGAAGGAGGTCAACCCTTGTCCGGTCAGCTATCGAAAACTAGCTGCGTTGGCGGCGTTGGGACTGCTTGCGCCGAACGCGTCGCCGCAATCTCGAATCGTGTCAAAGGGACACGTGCTGATGACCTTACTCCGGCAAAACGGGACAAGCCGCGACATCCGTTACGAAAACGCGCGCTTTCCGGCGCCTTCCGGGCGCTTTCCGGCGCTTTCCGGGACAGCCTCGCAATTGTGCCATACTCGCGGGGCTTTCCGGGACAGCCTCGCAATTGTGCCATACTCGCCGCACGCACCATGCCGAGAATGGCTCGTGTGGTGGCGGAGGCCGTTCCGCACCACATCACCCAGCGGGGCAACAACCGCCAAGACACATTCTTCCTGCCTGATGACCGGAGCTTCTATCTGGAGACGCTCAGGGCCAAGTGTCGCGATCACGGAGTGGCTGTACTGGGCTACTGCGTGATGACGAATCACGTTCATCTGGTCGTTGTGCCGAGCAGCGCGAGCGCCCTCGCACGGGCGCTGGGGCAAGCGCACGGCAAGTACGCGCGGTGGTTCAACCGGCGCTATCGCCGCAGCGGACACTTGTGGCAGAACCGCTTCTATTCCAGCGCGTTAGGCGGCGAGCGCCTGGAGACGGCGCTAGCTTACGTCGACCTGAATCCGGTGCGGGCGAAGCTGGTGAAGCATGCCGAAGACTATGAATGGTCGAGCGCGAAGGCGCATCTGGCGGGGTGCGAAGGGGATCCGCTGCTCGATTCGTGGGATTGGGCGGAGCTGGGTTTCGGCGTCGATTGGGCCGAGCGATTGGCCGCTCACGCCGCGGCCGATCAAGGCGAACTGTTGCGCGAAGCCACCTACGGCGGGCGTCCGTTTGGGGATGAAGCGTTCGTCGCGGACATGGAGCGGACGCTCAAAAGGCCCTTGACGAAGCGGTCGCCCGGCCGCAAGCCGAAGGCTCTTGCAGCCGCCGCGCAAGCTTGACGACTCCATTGCGAGGCTGTCCCGGATAGCCCCGGATAGCCATTGCTGAGCGAGACGTTGCCGCCGGGTTGTCCAAATGCTACGGCCACGCTGAGAGACAAAAGTGAGCACATAACGGCTAGTCGCCAAGCCGCGTTGTCGCGCAGTTTTATAGCGCTTACCCTCAACGTGCTCACTCCGCCTCCCCTTGCCTCGACAACACATCTTTCACGTGCAGAACTGACATCCAGTCTCGCGACGGAGGTGCGACAACCACTAGGTCTTCGCCTACCCAGTCAACTTCACCTCGATTTCGGGCCGTCTCGATCCCAACTCTAATTGGTGCTCCATAAAATTCGCCAGTGCCAACCGAAACAATCTGGAGGTAATGTTGACCATAAGCATCCGAAGTAGGGGCGCCGGGTCCAAACACGAAAGGCATCGGCTTGGGATGGTGGCCGTCAGCAGACATTACGAGTGCAAGTTTCCCGGACTGGGAATAATTGATAGCTACCAAACTGCGTCCCGCGACAGATTGACATTTTCCATTCAGGGAAATCCCTTCAGTCCGTCCGACGGAACACATCTGGATATCTCGCGTTTTGTTGCGCCCTCCAGTCAAAACCCATTTCCACTGTTCCTGGGCCGCCAAATCCACTTCTTCGATATTCGATTGCACCAAAGAGCGGGAGAGAGGGTCATAGACGTAGATAACCGCTGTGCCCATCTCTTCATCTGCGGTCGCCCTCAGGGAAAAGCACAGGGTATCGGCCTGCCCCGCCGAGCATCGAACGTGTGACAGACGCTCAAGAGGCCTCGGTCCCGATCGGACCAGCCTCTGCCAACTTCCCGTTGGGTGTTCTTCGAGGTCGGAGCCCAACGGCCACGGGAGTGCCGGCAGGTAGGGGGCCACGACAAGGCCCACACCGATTACAACCGCAGATAGCATTACGGCGAAGCCGAGTAGCGTATACCTCATAGGCGCTGAGTTCTCCTTACCTTAGACCGCCGAACTCCCAAGAACTCTCGATAGCTGCTAAGTCGAGCGCCACCACCTTCGCGATGAACTTTCTCCTAATGGTTCCGTGATTCGTGAAGAATGTCACTCCCGTCCATGCCCGTCGCACCTCAGGGAACTCGTCGAACTTGCTGTCTACTCCAAGTGCACTCCGTACTGTTACCACCATGTCGTTGGCCAAGAACTCGCCGAAAGGGGGTGGCAGTGCGGCCATTCTTGGTGGGCGATAGCACGTTCTTCCCGGCCCAAAGTTTGTCCCACACAGCTGCTTGTCGATAACATTGATCCGATAGACGCGCCCTAGCACCTGATAAAAGAACGCATTGCTCGTGCCTGGGGATACGTTAAGGGGTAACGGGACCGCAGTGATCTCACCCGGGAACTGGATGGCTTGTCCGTCCCGAGCGGCGTCTCCGGCATGCACGAGATATTTGATGTTTCGTAGGGGCTTTCGTAGGGGCTTTCCGGGACAGCCTCGCAATTGTGCCATACTAGCGCCCCAAGCACCATGCCGAGAATGGCTCGCTTGTCCACCCCGCCCCTCCAGATGTAACATCGCCAATCCGCCGCAACGGGCGTATCATAATGCTGCGAGTCAGCCAGTCATGCTGCGTACGGCACTACTTCTCAGCCTTTCGCTGGTTCCCGCGTTCGGGCAGCATTCCACGTCTCCCGTCGACACCAACCCATCGGGAAACAGCGGCCAAGGCGGTTACGGACAGGAGACGGGCACAGCCACCAATACGCGCAATCCAACACGCCTCATGCGGGGCGTTCAATTGGAGCGGCCTATCCTCATGACCGGCTCTGTCGTCCTCGCTTCCGGCGAACGCCCGCTCGAGCCGGTGATGATCAAACGCATCTGCGGCTCCCGTGTTACGCCCGAGGGCTACACCGACTCCAAGGGAAAGTTCAGTTTTAGCGTAGGCGGCGACACATCGGTAGCTGCCATGTCGGATGCGAGCTTCGGCAATAGCAGCCAAGACGACCTCGTCACGGGCAACACGCCGGCCTCCAGTCTCGCCTCCGTCGATCCCAGCGGGGGCGTCGATCTCAGCGGCTGCAGCCTCGTCGTCGAGGCGCCCGGCTATCGCTCTGACCCGATCGTTCTGACGCGACTCCGCAGCATGGACCGCACCGACGTCGGCCAGTTCATCTTGACGCCGCTCGGCGGCAACCTCGCCTCAGCCGTCAGCGTCACTTCGCTCGACGCGCCCAAGGAAGCGCAAAAGGCCTACGAAAAGGCGATGCAGGAAGTGCGCAAGGGCAATTCCGCGAAGGTCGAAAAGGTCATCAGCGAGTTGGAGAAAGCCGTCGCCCTCTATCCGCGCTACGCCGCTGCCTTAGCCCTTCTCGGCCAGGCGAAGTTGCAGATACGCGACATTCCTGGCGCGGAGCTGGCTTTGGAGAGCGCCATCGAAGCCGATCCCCGCTTCATCCGTCCTTACGGCCCGCTGATCTTGTTGCGCATCGGCCAACAAGACTGGAATCGCGTCGCGATACTCGCCGACTTCGTACTGAGCTTCGATCCGACGAACGCCAACATCCGCTGGTTTCAGACCGTCGCGCTGTATGAATTGGGCAACATCGATGAAGCCGCCGCTGCAATCGGCAAGCTTCAAAGCGATGAAAAAACCGCGGCGATGTTCCCGCAGTTGCATCACATGCTCGGCCTGATCTACGCGCAACGCGGCAAGTTCCAAGACGCGGCGGCCGAATACAAAGAGTACCTGGAATTGGCCCCCAACTCCGTGGCGCGCGACACCATCGAACAACAACTCGAAGAGTGGGAAACGCTAGGCGTTATTTAGCGTGCAATTCACGCGCTCGGACGAGCGCCCCTTGCGCGTGAGGCAGGAAGTTCTCAGGCCCGACGAAATCCAACAAATCGGATTGCGCGATGTAGCGCGCCGGCTGACTCCGCGCGCCGCACATGAGCAAATGCCTGCCCGACTGGTGGACACGCTCAGTCAGCCGTTCCAGTGCATGTAGGCCCGTCGCGTCGATCACCGTCATGTTACGCAGGCGCACGACGACCGTTTCTCCGTAGCTCGACAAGTCGGCCGTCGCCTCCTCCAGCTTGTCGCTGGCCCCGAACAGGAACGGGCCATGGATGCGCAAGATGCTGACGTACGGCGGCACGTCCTTGTCTTGCAGAACGTGCGGCCGGTCTTCTTCAATCGATTGCGGGGTCACAATCGAAACGCTTGTGGTATCGGACACGCGGTAGATATACAGCAACGCTGCCAAAGCCATGCCGACCTCGACCGCGACGGTCAGATCGGCGACCACGGTGAGCGCAAAAGTAATCAGCCAGACGGAAATGTCGGGCAGTTCGAGACGCAGGATATCTTTGATTTCGCCCCACTCGCCCATGTTGTACGCGGCGACTACCAACACAGCCGCGAGCGTCGCCAAGGGAATCGATGCAGCGAGCGGCGTCAACACCAGAATCACCGCCAGCAGCGTGAGCGCATGTACGATGCCGGCAATAGGCGTCTTGGCGCCGGAGCGGATATTCGTCGCCGTCCGAGCGATCGCCCCAGTTACCGGGATGCCGCCGAACATGGGCGCCGCCAGGTTCGCAACGCCCTGAGCAGCCAGTTCGGCATTGGAATCGTGCTTGTCGCCGGTCATCTGATCAGCGATCACCGCCGACAGCAGACTCTCCACGGCGGCGAGTACGGCAACGGTCAGCGCGGCGGGCAAAAGCGGCAAGATCAACGCGGGTTCAAAGGGCGGGATATTGAATGCGGGCAGTCCGGCCGGAATGCCGCCGAAGCGGCTGCCGATAGTTTCGACGGGCAGCCCGAATAAAACCGCGGCGCCCGTGCCGAGGATCACGGCGGCAATCGAACCGGGAACGCGCGGCGTCAGTTTACGCATGCCGATGATTAAGCCGAGCGATCCGCCGGCGACAGCAAAGGTCGCCATATCCAGTTGGGGCAAGGCGCGAATTACCGCGGCCAATCGCGGAATGAACTCGCTGGGCGATTGCTCGAGCGGCAGACCAAAGAAGTCCTTGAGCTGGGTGGACACGATCAGGATGGCGATGCCGTTGGTAAAACCGATAACGATCGGCCGCGGGATGTACTTAACCGCCGTACCGAGACCGGTGAGACCCAAGAACAGCAGGATCACGCCGGCCATCATCGTGACAATCAGCAAGCCTGACAGGCCGTGCTCGGCGATAATTCCGGCGACGATGACGACGAAGGCGCCTGTCGGACCGGCGACTTGAACCTTGGATCCGCCAAGCGCAGCGACAATAAAGCCGCCGACGATTGCCGTGTAGATGCCCGCCTCAGGCGTTACGCCAGAAGCAATGCCGAAGGCCATCGCCAGAGGCAGAGCGACGAGACCGACGGTGATGCCGGCGATTAGGTCAGAGATAAAAACGGTACGGGAGTAGCTCGCGAGGGATTCGACAAGCTTGGGCTTCCAGCCGAATGAAACGGGCCGCTTGGGGGGTGAGATACCCGGCTGCAATTTCAATTGTACGAAGAATCTACGGCCGGCTGCGTCCCTCGGACTTGTAGCGCTCAAGAAGCGCGGTCAACTCTTGCACCTTGTCGGCATTGTCGAAATAAAGATTCGTCGTCTCGCCCGGATCGGCGGTTAGGTCGTAGAGTTGGCCCTCGGGGCCGTCAGGCACGGGCTCGGCGGTTGCGGGCTGAGTGAAGCCGCCGGAGCCTAGGCCGAGCACGAGCTTCCAGTTGTCTTGACGGATGCTGAACATGCCCAGATTGGAGTGGTTGACGATGGCCCTGCGCGGCGCGGCAGCGGAGTTGCCGAGCCACACCGGCGACTGATCGAAGCTGTCTTCGGCGGCATCGTGCGGTAGTTGCACGCCCAGCACGCCCGCCAGCGATGCTTCGATATCCGTGAGGCACAGCAGCTGATCGCGGACCGTGCCCGGT
>CAMPKL010000166.1 GCA_946887065.1 uncultured Bryobacterales bacterium | reverse complement strand
CCATAGCCCGCACCAGTTGCCGCTGGTCCTCGGCGGCAAGGGCGGCAAGCGCATCAACAGCGGCCAGCATTTGGTCTATGCCGAAGACTCGCAGGTGTCGAACTTGTTTGTCTCGATGCTCGACGCCTTCGGCACCCCGGTCGAGCGCTTTGCTGACAGCACCGGGCCCCTGCCCGGCTTGCTCAAGAGCTAATTGGATGCGCGGGCTTGGGCTTTTCTTCGGCGGCTTGATTCTGGCCCAGGGGCTGGCGGCCGCCGATCTGTCCGGCATCTGGCTGGGCCAAGTCCCCGGCCGCCGGGGAGGCTCGACGGACATCTCCTTCCAGTTCATTCAAGACGGCGTCACGCTGGGCGGCAAGCTCTATGAAGACATTGGCAGCAGCCCGTTCACCGAGGGGGGCATCGACGGGGACCAACTTTACTTCGTTGTCGTCGCCCGGGAACAAGCCGGCAACCAGGTCAATCTGGTCACCTACCGCTACGAAGGTAAAGTCATTGAAGGCGAGTTGGAGCTGACGCGCGAACGCACCAAAGCCGTCGATGCAGTGAGCGGGGCCGAATTTCCTGTCAACGAGCGTCGCAACGAAGATAACCGGGAACCGCCAAAGATCCGGCTGAAGCGGCTGTTGTAGCCCTTCATCTGCTTAGCGCGCCAGGGGCTTCAGGCCCGCGACCGCAGCCAAGACATTGAGTTTGCCTCGGATTACGTCCCAATCACGGCCGAGTTTTTCGGGGAAGCGGTTGGCGCCCATCATCTCGTTGACGTCGAACGCGGCCTGCATGGCTGCGTCCAGGTGCTCGCGGAATTCATCGGGTTCGCCGACCTCCTCCTTCGCCTGGTTCAGGTGGTCTTCAAGATCGTCGGCACGCTCGTTGTAATTTCCTTCCAACTTGGTTTCGTCGACGATGCTTTCTCCAAGGGCCTCGTCGAAGTCATCTTGGAAGTGAGCCGCCAACTCGTGCGTGTCATCGACGAGTTCTTTAACCTCTCGATGCGACAGCGAGCCGTACTGTGCGAATCCCGCCGCTAGAAAGAAAGAGAGGCTCAACGCGAGAACTAGAAATCTTTTGGTCATAGCTATTCCACCTCCTGCGGAGACGGCCCCGCACTCAGGAGATTGATGGCCGCGTTGGAATGTTTCGGGCGCGGCCAGCTGGTTTATACTGCCCCCGTGTACGTGAACCCTTTGCTCGGACGTTTGGGCCTTGTTTTTTCGTTATTGCTAGCGGGTTGCAGTCAGCCGGCCGAACCAACGGACGTGACGCTGCTGCGCGTGCCGGCCGGCGGAATTCAGCCGCGGGTTGTGCAAGGCGACGGCGTCCTACACTTGCTCTACTATGCGGGCGAGAATACCAGCGGCAATCTGTTCTATACGACGTCGCGGGACAATGCGGCGACATTTGGGGAACCGGTCCGTGTGAACAGCCAGGCGGGAAGCGCGCTTTCCGGCGGCACGATTCGCGGGGGCGAGATCGCTCTCGGAGCCGACGGGCGAATCCACGTGGCTTGGAACGGCTCGGGCGTTGCCCAGCCGAAGGGCCCGCTCAATCCCGAACAGCCCGCTGACAGCCCCTACAACGGCACGCCGCTCCTGTATTCGCACTCCGACGGCCAGGGCGGTTTCACCGAACAACGCAACCTAATGCAATACACCTTCGCCCTCGACGGCGGCGGTACGGTTGCCGCCGACGGCGAAGGCAACGTCTACGCGGCATGGCACGCTTCCGCTACCGGCTCGGCGCCCGCCGAAGCCGGACGTCAGTTGTACCTGGCTCGCTCAACGGACGACGGCGAAACTTTTGGCGAAGAGACGGCGATTTCCGACGCGGCGCTAGGCGCTTGCGGCTGCTGCAGCGCTCACTTGTTCGCTGGCGACGGCGGTAAGGTTGCTGCCTGGTATCGCACCGCACGGGCGATCGAGAATCGGGACGGATTCTTGTTGGCGTCTACAGACTATGGTGAGACCTTCAAGAACTCGATGCTGCAGCGCTGGCAGATCAGTTCCTGCCCGATGAGTTCGGCTTCGTTCTCTCAAGGCCCAGCTGGTCTTTTGGTCAGTTGGGAAACAGATGGCCAGG
Source organism: uncultured Bryobacterales bacterium (assembly GCA_946887065.1). Next base: position 5,271 of record CAMPKL010000166.1, on the reverse strand, counting down.
TTTGGTTCGCGCCCATCGACGTCGAAAGCGGCGCAATGACCGCGGAGCCGATCCCGGCGCCGGGTGAGAAGTCGGCGCGCAAACATCCTTCGCTGGCGCAGAACGGGAAGGGTGAGATTCTGCTCGTTTGGACAGAAGTCGGCGGCTGGGGCAAGGGCGGAACGGTTCACTGGCAGATTTACGACAAGAGCGGCGAAGCGCTTGAGTTGCGCGGCAGCGCGGAAGGCGTGCCGGCTTGGAGTTTCGCCACGGCAATGGCTCTCCCGGACGGAATGTTCGCGGTGATGTACTGAACACAAAACGGGCGCGGGAGGAGCCCCAAGCTGTTAATCTGATAACGGTTTACAATGCAGGCGACCCCTAAAGAACTTCCGCCGCTCGGCATCCTATTCGACAGCGACATCGGCAATGGGATCGATGACGTACTGGCCCTGGCGTTGCTCTACGGCGCGCAGGGACGCAAAGACGTCTCTACGGTTGTGGCCTCGATCAGCATCACGACGCCGAGTCTGAGCGCAGCGGCTTACTGCGAGGCGCTCAATCGCTTCATCGCCGCGGTCGCAAACCGCAACATCCCCGAGCGCTTCCGCCGCGAAAACGTGGGCACCATCGGCCTCGCCGAGACAGGTCCGGGACCAAGCGAAACGCCCGTGCTGGCCAAGGTGCTGGCGGAGAAGAATGACGCCGGCGAAGCGCTTTATCAGTCGGACGTCGAACGCATCATCGACACGGCCGATCCGGCGGCGCTGATCCGCAACGCGATGACCGCTTACGACGATCAGAATGCGATCGTCGTGCTCACCGGGCCCGCGACGAACTTGGCTCGAGTGCTGACGCTCAACGGCGCCAAGGAACTGATCAGCGCGAAAGTGAAATTCCTGGCCGTAACCGCGGGCGCGTTCCCCTCGGGTGAGCCAACGTACAACGTGAAGACTGATATCGCGGCGGCAAAGAAGCTGTTCAGCGAGTGGCCGACGCCCATCGTCGCGGCAGGTCACGAGTTAGGTGAACAGTTAGCCTACCCGGCGGAAAGCATTGAGAACGATTTCAACTGGGCGCCTCGGCATCCGGTGGTGGACGCTTACCGAGCCGCCGGAACCATGCCTTACGACGCGCCCGGCGGGGACCTGGCGGCCGCGCTTTACGCCGCGCGCCCCGATGCGAGTTATTTTGGCTTGTCGGAACCGGGAACGATTGAAGTGCTTGACGACGGCAGCACCAAGTTCACGACTTCGTCCGCGGGCACGCACCGCTATTTGACCGCCGACGCCGCGCAGAAAGAGAAGATCGTCGCCGCGTACCGCGAATGCGTCGCCGCCGAGCCGGCCGAGCGCGAACTGCCGCCTCGGTTCAAAGCGCTCATCGAAGCGGAGATCAAGAAAGAAGAAGAAGAAAAACTGAAGAGAGAACAAGAGGCGGCCAAGGAGCCGCCGAAGTAGCCTTCGCGGCGAACCGAAATCGAAAAGCCCGCGGCTTACGCTGCGGGCTTTTCTTGTTTCCGAACTATCGACTTAGGCCAAATCGAGGCCGTTGAGATGGCCGGTGGAGTCGGCGAACTGCTCCATCTCGACGCCCATGCGGTCCATCATCGACAGGTACATGTTGGTGATCGGCGTTTCGCGGCGATACACGACGCGGCGGCCGGGCTTGACGGTACCGCCGCCCTTGCCGACCATCATCACCGGAAGATCGTGATGGGTGTGGCGGTTGCCGTCCGCCAGACCGGCGCCGTAGATGATCATCGAGTTATCGAGGATGCTGGAACCGCCCTCATCGATGGCCTTTAGCCGCTGCATCCAGGCGGCGAACTGCTCGACGTGATAGGTGTTGATTTTCGTCACCTTCTCGATCAGCTCGGGGTTGTTGCGGTGGTGAGTGCAGGGGTGGTGACCGTCACGGATGCCGATCTCGCGGTACGGCCGCGACGTTCCCTCACGGGTGACTAAGAAGGTCAACACGCGGGTCATATCGGCCTGGAAGGCGACGGTAATCATGTCGGACATCAAGCGGAAGTGTTCGGCGAAATCGGAAGGCACGCCGTAGGGCTTGGCGATGCCCGGATCGATCTGAGCGTTCTCTGACTCGGCGCGGGCGATCTGGCTCTCGATAGAGCGAATCGACGATAGGTACTCGTCGAGCTTACGCTTGTCGGTCGGCCCCAGATCGGCCTGCAGCTTCTTGGTGTCCGCGGTAACGAAATCGAGAATGCTCTGGCGGAAGCCGTTCTTGCGGCTGCGCTCCTCGGGCGTCAGGTGCGCGTCGACGCCGAACAACCGCTCGAACAAATCGCGTGGGTTGAGCATCGGCGGCAGCGGTTGCGTTTCGCTCTTCCAGGCCAGGTTGTTGGTGTAGGCGCAGGAATAGCCGGAGTCGCAGTCGCCGGCCTGGCGGGCGTCTTCGAGGCCGACTTCGAGCGAGGGGAAGGCGGTCTTGTGGCCGATGGCATTGGCGACGTGCTGGTCGGCGGAAATGCCGGCTTGAATGTCGTACTCGGACTTCTTGACGTGAACGCCGGTGAGGTAGGCGCCGCAGCAGCGGCCGTGATCGCCGGGGCCATCGAGCAAGGCTCGGCCGTTGTTCTGGGTCAAGTTTCCCAGCAGCATCATGTCCTGCTTGAGCGGCTCCATGGGCTGTAGGATGCGCGGCAGGGCTTCGCGGAATTCGCCTTCGTAGTCGGGCCTCCAGTGGTCCTGGTTGATGCCGTTGGGCACATAAACGAAGGCCATGCGAACCGGCTTACCGCCGGGGACAGTGCTCGACCTGAGCGCCGGGACCATCGCGTCCATAAACGGTAGGGCGACCGCGGCTCCGATGCCTCGCAGAACGGTGCGTCTGGCTAATTTCTTGCGGGTAATCATCGTTGTGCAATCTCCTTCGTCTCGCTTACGGCCTCGCCTCGGCGTTCGAGGAAGGGCAAGCTTTGGACGACTTCATGAATTAACGTCTGGAAACGATATTCGTCCTTCTCCAGATCGGTCATCAACTCGTTGACGGTGGCCCGGTCGAACGGCTCCAAGCCGCGGCCCAGGGCGTAGGTCAACATCTTCTCGGTCACGTTGCGGGCAAAGGTCGGCAACTGCTGCTGCAGTATTTTACTCAATTCCTTGGGACTCTCAAAGGACTCTCCGCTGGGTAGGACGCCACTGGCGTCAACTGGGAAAGCGCCATCTTCGGTGCGCCACTTGCCGATGGCGTCATAATTCTCAAGACCAAAGCCGAGGGCGTCCATACGCGTGTGGCAGGTGGCGCAGGCCGGATCGGCCCGGTGCGCTTCCATCTGCTCACGCAAAGAGGCGTTCTGCCCAACGGACGTTTCGTCTAGCGCCGGCACGTTGGGCGGCGGCGGCGGGGGCGGCGTTCCGAGGATGTTGTTGAGCACATACTTGCCGCGGATCACCGGCGAGGTGCGGGTCGGATAGCTGGTCACGGTGAGTACGCTCGCCTGGCTGAGGATGCCGCCCCGCTGCGCGGTGTCGAGTTCCACGCGGCGGAAGTCCGGGCCTTCCACGCCCTCGATGCCGTAGTGCTTGGCCAGCAGCCCGTTCAAGAAAGTGAAATCGGCGTTGAGGAAGTCGCTCATCGGCCGGTTCTCTGTCAGGATGGCGTTGAAGAAGAGCGTCGTCTCGGTCTTCATCGCGTCGCGCAGTTCGGGCTTCCACGAAGGGAATTTCTCCGGATCGGGGTTCACGCTGCTCAGCGCGCGAATCTCGAGCCACTGGCCCGCGAAACTCTCCGCGAACGAAGCGGCGCGATCATCGGCCAACAGGCGGTCCACTTGAGCCTTCAGCGTGGCGGGTTCGCTGAGCTTGCCGGCTTCGGCCAGGCTGAGCAGCGTTTCATCCGGCATCGAGTTCCAGATGAAATAGCTGAGGCGAGAGGCGAGTTCGATGTCGGAGATCTTGTGGTGCGCTTCCGGGTCGGTCGGGTTCGGGTCACGCTCGATGCGGAACAAGAAGTTCGGCGAAACGAGCATCGCCTGGATCGACAACTGAATGCCCTGCTCCGGCGTCAGGCCCTCTTTCACAGCCAGGTCAAAGAAACGTGCAAGCTCGTTGACCTCGGTTTCACTGACTGGACGGCGGTAGGCGCGGCGAGCCAGGCGCGAGATGATCTCGTTCACGCAGGCCTTGCCCGTGCCGGGGTCGCAGGTCAGAATCTTCTTGCGGCTTGCCGGTTCCTCGTTGGTCGGGAAAGGTCCGACGAAGGTGATCGACTCCAAATACTTGTTCTTGTCGCGCTTGTAGTAGTCTTCTTCGGCCAGGGTCTTGACGAAGGGGTCGTCAATAAATCCGGCGCGGAACACGTGGTCGCCGGCAGGCAGCGTGAGCCGAAACTCTTCCATCGAAAACGGATTGAAGTATTCCAAGCCGGAAGGCTTCGTCTCGGCGGTCATCTGGTGGATCAACTCACCGTCCATCCAAAAGCCGAGTTGCACGGGTGCGGCATCTTCGGCCCGTTCGCCAGGCAGACCCAAGCGTACGATGTACTCCGCGTCCCAGTCGACGCGGTGCGAGGCTTGGATGGTGCTGACGTCGAGCCGCTGGATGGCCTTGTCCTTGTTGTGGTACTCCCACTCGATAGGTTTCGCCGGCAAAGGATCGGCGCCGATGGCGCGCGAGGCGATCATCTCGGCGGCGGCCATGTAGCGCTCCATCAACATGGGCGAGATGGTCAGCACATCGCCGATGTTGTCGAAGCCGTGTCCGGAATCGTCCGTAGGGAAATCATTCTGCGCGTTGAATGAGACGCCCAGTAGGTCACGGATCGTATTGGAGTATTCGGTCCGGTTCAGGCGGCGGGCGGTGACGCGGCCCGGATCGGGCTCGATGGCTGCGTCGGCGGCAACGAATTGCTGGCGGATAAAAGCGGTGACGGCATCGACGTCGGCCTGCGCCGGCTTGGGCATGCCCACAGGCGGCATTTCGCCCGAGGCCATCTTCTGCAGGATCAGCTCCCACTCCCCGCGTTGTTCGGCGATGGACGAAGGCGACAAAAAGTTGTTCAAATTCAGCCCGCCGGACGCCGTTTGCGCGTTGTGGCAGAGCGTGCAATTGCTTGAAAACAAACTCGCTACACGCTGTTTGAACTCTTCCGGGGTGGCCTGCTGAGCTACAGCGGGAGTGAGAGTGCCGAGAACGATAACGCTCGTGAGGGCCAGGCAGCGAAGTGCAATTCTGAACATCCACACTGATTCTATCGGAAAAGCGTCTGGCCGCAACCCTGTTGCGTCAATGAAATTGGTGAGCCGCCACCAGGCGAGAGGGCTACATC
>CAMPKL010000165.1 GCA_946887065.1 uncultured Bryobacterales bacterium | reverse complement strand
ACGGCGTTCTGCATCTCGACGAAATAGAGATTGCCGGCTGCGTCAAAGCGCACCTCGTAGGGCTCGTTGAGTCGGGCTTGGGTTGCTGGGCCGCCGTCCCCGGAGTAGCCTTCCTCGCCGGTTCCTGCCACGGTCGTGATGCGCCCCGTGGCCAAGTCGACGCGGCGAACCCGATGCGTGTTGATCTCTCCGACGTAGAGGGCGCCGTCAGGACCGATGGTCAGGCCGTAAGGGTTTCCGACCTGGGCGGCCAGAGCCGGACCGTTGTCGCCGGCCATGCCGGAGACCCCCGTGCCGGCAACCGTCTCGACCTGCGCGGCAGGCAGAAGATTGGCGAGAAGGAGAATAGGGATGGTTGCGAGGAAGCGCACGCACGCATGTTAGCCGACGAGAGGGATTCTCGTCACGGCGATCTTGCCGGAAAAGCAAACGTCGATGTCGGAACCGTGAGCGCGCACACGCTTGGAATATTCGCCGGAATAGCGCAGACCGGCCTCCTCAGCCAGGAACGCCAAGGGCAACGGCGACAGATCGAGCGGACATTCGACAATGTCGGCCGTTTCTTGTCCAGGAGGCAGACAGGGCAGATTGATGTTCCAGATCACGCCCGGCTCGCAGCGATGGCTGAGGATGTCGTGGATGATCGGGGCGCACCAATCCGCGGCACGTCGCCAGTCCACGGTCGTCAGTTCACGGTTGCGATAGTGCGAAACGGCGATGCCGGGGACGCCGTGGAGCGCGGCTTCGCGTACAGCGGCGACCGTCCCGGAATGAAAGACGTCAACGCCCAGATTGCCGCCCGAGTTGATGCCGGCCAGCACGTAGCGAACCTGGCCGGGAAACTTGTGCAAGGCGACCCGGACGCAATCGGCGGGGGTTCCCTCGACGGAGAAACAATCGGTATCCCGTTGCTGGAATTGGATGAGCCGGTCGGTTGTGGTCGAGTGACTGCAGCCGGAGCGCTCGATGTGCGGCGCGGCGATGATCTTCTCGAACGATCCGTTGACGGCCTGTGCTAACGCTTCCAGTCCAGGCGCGTCAATTCCGTCGTCGTTGGTGAGCAGTATTTTCATTCCCAAACCTTCATTGTCCCAGAGTGCGCTTGAGGCCACGGTGACGGCGCCGCTTGGTTCAGAATAGGGCGATGTTGTGGCGGGGACTGATGTTGGCGGCGGCGTTGTCGCTGGCGGCCTGCGGAGGCGGAAGAAGAACGGTGGCGCCGCCGCCTCCGATGCCGGCTCCGGTTCCTCCGGTCCATGAGGTGAAGCCGCCGGCGGAAGAGGCTGTCGATCCGGCGGGGACGCCGCCGCGCGTCGCCGTCTCGGAGCCTGCTAGCCCGCTGAAGATGTCGCCGTTGCCGCCCTGGCGGCGCCAGACGCCCGAAATGAGGCAGGCGGAGGAAGCCAGGTTTGAATCGCGCAGCTACCGGACGTCCGCGGGGGCCGTGCTGCCTTACCGGTTGTTCGTACCCGACGGCTACGACCCCAAGCGAAAGTACCCCTTGATTTTGGTTCTCCACGGCGCCAGCAGCCGGGGCAGCGACAATCAACAGCAAATGTCGGACAGCGACGGGGCGCGCTATTGGGCGTCCGGGCCGGTGCAGGGTCTACAGCAAGCGTTTGTCGTCGCTCCGCAGGCCGATCCCAAATACGCACCGACGTGGGTGCGGGCCTGGCGGCCGCCGGCGGCGCAGGACTCGAAGCGTCCCGAGCCGCTGGAGATGTCGGTCGATTTGATCGACACACTGGGCGAGGAGTTTTCGATTGATCGTTCGCGGCTCTACGTTGTGGGTTATTCCATGGGCGGGTTCGGAGCCTGGCTGGCGGCTAGTCGTCACCCCGGCCTGTTCGCCGCCGCCGTGCCGATAGCCGGCGGCGGGGATCCGAGCTACATCGTGGGAACCTCAGCGAAGGTCTGGGCCTTCCATGGGACGACGGATCAGGTTGTTCCCATCACGCGATCCCGGCAAATGGTGGACGCGCTCAAGAAGGCCGGCAAGGACGTGAAATACACCGAGTATCCGGGCGTCAATCACGAAGCCTGGAAGCTGGTTTACGAAGAGCCGGAATTGCCGGTTTGGCTGTTCCAGCAGTCGCGTTAGGCGACGGCTTGTTGAGCGCGGAAAAATTCGACGGTTGCGGCTAGACCGTCAGCCAACGAGACCCGCGGTTCCCAGCCCAAGCGCTCTTTGGCCTTGGTGATGTCCGGCTTGCGCTGCTTGGGGTCGTCCTTGGGCAGGGGCTGGCGTTCGATCGCGCAGGATGAACCAACGAGGCGCTGGATGACCTCGGCGAACTCCAAGATCGTGAGCTCGGTGGGATTTCCGATATTGACGGGCTCGTGCTCACTGCTCAAGATAAGCCGGGTCAGACCGTCGACCAAGTCGGAAACGTAACAGAAGCTGCGCGTCTGGGAGCCGTCGCCGAAGATGGTGATCGGTCTCCCGTTGAGCGCTTGATCGAGGAACGCCGGCACGACGCGGCCGTCATCCAGCTTCATCCGCGGCCCATAGGTGTTGAAGATTCGGACAATCTTGGTGTCGACCCCAAATTCGCGGTGGTACGACATCGTCATGGCTTCGGCAAAACGCTTGGATTCGTCATAAACGGCGCGGGGTCCGATCGGATTGACGTTGCCCCAATAGGTTTCTTTCTGCGGATGTTCAAGCGGATCGCCGTAGCATTCCGACGTCGACGCCAGCAGGTAGCGCGCGCTCTGCGCCCGGGCGAGGTCAAGCATGCGCTTCGTGCCGACCGAGTTGACGAGCATGGTTTCGATCGGATGCGCGAGGTAGTCAAAGGGGCTGGCGGGCGAGGCCATATGAAAAACGCAGTCCAATCTGCCGTCGATCTTGAGCGGATCGCAGATGTCCTGCTCGATGAATCGGAACGACGGATTGTCGAGCAAGTGGGCGATGTTGGCGCGGCGGCCGGTGATGAGATTGTCGACGGCGATGACGTCATGCCCATCGGCGATCCAGCGATCCGCCAAATGGGAGGCTACAAAGCCGGCTCCGCCTGAAATGAGTACTCGCAAGTGGTCTCCCCGTAAGACTCATGGTAGATAAGCTGCAAAATTAGCGCCAACAGGAGTTCGAATTAGGGCGCCGAGTCAAAGGCCGGACTTGCATCCAGGCCCGGAACGGGTAAGATGGTTCGCTAGCCGCAGGAGGATCCCCCGATGAATCGCCGAGACGCCTTTTTTTCGATGACAGCAGGAGCCGCGGGCCTAACGAACCTCTTCGCTCCCCAATTGCGCGCCGCGCCGACGCCGCAGGAAACGCAGGCCCGCCGCGGCATGCCGACGCTTCGCATCACCAACGTTAAGGCGGTGCTGACGGCGCCTCCCGGCCTGCCGCGCACGGTTGTCGTCAAGATCGAGACGAACGAGGCCGGAATCTACGGTTGGGGCTGCGCCACCTTCACGCAACGGGCCAAAGCCGTAGTCACGGCGGTGGATGAATTCCTGGCGCCGTTCCTGATCGGCAAGGACCCCGACCAGATCGAAGACATCTGGCAGACGATGTACGTCAGCTCGTACTGGCGCAACGGCCCGGTGCTCTACAACGCCATGAGCGGCGTCGACCAGGCGTTGTGGGACATCAAGGGCAAACGCGCCAACATGCCGGTCTACGCTTTGCTGGGCGGCAAGGTGCGGCAGGCGGCGGATGTTTATCGGCATGCTTCAGGCGACAGCCTGGAATCGCTGCTCGAATCGGCGCAAGGGTACATCGAACAAGGCGTGCGCCACATCCGCATCCAGATGGCGATTGAAGGTAACGCCAACTACGGCGCGCGCAACGAGGGCGCGGGCCGCGGATTCTTGGGGGCTCCTTCGGGCGGTCCGCACAACGAGCGCATGTACGAGCCGACGCCGTACTTGATGTCGGTGCCGAAGATGTTCGATTACCTGCGCAAGAACCTCGGCGAGGAAATCGAGCTGCTGCATGACACGCACGAGCGCATCTCGAACGACCAAGCGATGTGGCTGTGCAAACGGCTGGAAGAGTATCGGCCGTTCTTCCTCGAAGATCCGGTATCGCCGGAGCAGATCGGCTACTTCAAACACATACGCAGCCAATGTACGACCGCGATCGCCATGGGCGAACTATTCAATTCGCCGCATGAATTTGTGGGATTGATCTCCGAGCGGCTGATCGACTTCATTCGCGTACACATTTCGCAGATCGGAGGCCTGACGCCTGCACGCAAGCTGGCTGCGCTGAGCGAATTTTTCGGCGTGCGCACAGCCTGGCACGGGCCGGGAGACACCTCGCCCGTCGGTCACTTGGCGAATATCGCGCTCGATGTCAGCAGCTATGCCTTCGGCATTCAAGAAGGGCAGCAGTGGCCCGACACAGTCCACGAAGTCTTCAAGGGCTGCCCGCGCTTGGAGAACGGATTCTTCTATGCCAACGAGGCTCCGGGCTGGGGCATCGAGATCGACGAGACGCTGGCGGCCAAGTACGATGTGGATTCGCGCTACGACACGCCGTTCGACTATTCGTGGGGCACGACGCGCCGCCGCGACGGGTCGATTATCCGGCCTTAGTCGTTTGAGGCGGTCTCTTCGAGCAGGTCAGCGTGGATCTCGAGCGTTGCGCCCGGATCCACCAAGACCTCTCGCCGCCACTGCTTGTAGCCGTCTTTTGAGATGGTTATGGTGTATTCGCCGGGCTTCACCGCTTTCCCGCGCGGCGTGAGGCCGTTGAAAGCATTGTTGATTTCGACCTCGGCAAGCTCCGGATTGGAAGTGATGCGCATCACTCCGTCCTTCGGCGCAGCTTGAGGCGCGGGAGCCGCTTCACTGACCTGAGTCTCTTCCGCGGGCTTTGCGACGGTCTTGCCGGTTACCAACGCCGCATTTTTCAACACGCCTTCGTAGTTGCTCTTGTGCAGCTTAAATTCAACGGCTGCCGGCAAGTTGTCGACGGCGAAGGTGATGGTGAGAAAGTGCTTCTTACCCTGCAGCAACTCGAAGGGACGCGACAGCGGCGACCCGGGCCGGGCGCCTTCGACCGACGAGTAATAGAGGTTTGTGACCGCACCTGCCGGAATCGAGACGAATTCGTTCCAGCTTTCGTCGATGAAGCGGATGCCCTTGGCGTCGAATGCAAGCCGGCCTTGGTCGCCCTCGCGCGCTTGGCCGAAGCCGGTGCGAATCTCCACTTTCTCGAACGATACTTGGGCGGCGAGAGCGGACGAGAAGGCGAGCACGAGAGCGCCCGCGAGAAGGTGATTCAGAATGCGCATGGAGTAACCTCTGCCGAGTACTATCCCCCGACGGGGAAGCGCCGTAAACGCGGCGGAGGCCCTAACTCCGGCTCAGGCTTTTGCCGTACGGCGAAAGCAGTACGGCAGACCTAGCCCAGCATGCTAAACTCGCCCGTCATATGCTCGCCAAGAGACTGTTGTTGATGGGCCTGATGGCCCTTGCGTTGATTATTGCCTGCGCGACGGCGCCGCCTGAGCAAGAGGCGACGATTGCCGCCAAGCCCGCAACGCATACGTTCGAAGAGGTGGCTCCGGGCGTCTATTTCGTTCGCGGCACGGGCGAGGTCAATGTCGGCAGCAATTCGATGGTGGTCGTCAATGACGAGGACGTCCTGGTAGTCGACTCGCACATCACTCCCGACGCCGCGCGCGAACTGGTGGCGGCTATCGCCGGACTCACCGATAAGCCGATCACGACGCTGGTCAATACCCATTTCCACTTTGACCACGCCAACGGCAATCAGATTTTCGGTAACGGCATCGAGATCATCGGTCACGAATACACGCGTCAAAAGTTGATGACCGATGTTCTCAGCGAACCGACTTACAAGCTGCAAGGCAGCGTCGAGGCGCTCACGCCGCGGCTTGAGGAAATGGAGGCGCAACTCGCCGCGATGGAAGGCGACGCGAAGGCCGAGTTGGAAAAGCGCATCGCCGTGATGCGCCGGCACATCTCCGCGCAGTTGGAGATCGTGCTGACGCCCCCGCAGCGGACGCTCACGGACTCGCTGACTTTGCAGAAAGGGTCGCGGACGATTGAGTTGCACTTCTTGGGCCGCGGACACACCGCAGGCGACGTGGTCATCTATTTGCCTGCCGAGAAGGTCATCTACACCGGCGACCTGTTCTATGACGGGGCGCCGTATTTGGCGGACGGCTTCCCCTTGGAGTTCATTGACACCCTGGAGAAGCTGAAGGGCATCGACGCGGAGATCATCCTGGGCGGGCACGGCGACGTCACGCGCGCCAAGTCAAGAATCGACGCGCGGCAAGAGTACTTGCGCGATTACTGGACGCAAGCCAAGGCCTCGCACGACGCCGGACTTTCTCCCGCCGACGCGTTTGGCAAGCTCAACCTTGAAAAGCACGGCTTCGGCGCGGGACGGCCGGCGATTCGGCAACTCGAAATCGAGCGCATGTATCACCTCATGGACGGCGGCGAATAGCCTGCGGACAGGCTAGAATAGGCCGTTCATGTCGTCTTTCCCCCGGCTGGCGTCGTTCAAGACGGTCGAACGCTTTCGCGAGCGTTTGAATGAATTGGGCCTACCGATCGACGCGGACGACACGATTCTCAAGGCGCCGGAGTCGCCCTTGGCGCGGCCGCTCCAGATCGGCTCCGTGCGTGTCGGCAACCGCTGGGCGATCCATCCGATGGAAGGCTGGGACGCGGAGGAAGACGGCAAGCCAAGCGAACTCGTCCATCGCCGCTGGAGGAATTTTGGAATCTCGGGCGCCAAGTGGATCTGGGGCGGGGAAGCGATGGCCGTTGTTCCCGAAGGGCGCGCCAATCCAAATCAACTCATCATCAATCGGGAGAATCGCGATGCGTTGGCGCGGCTCCATGAAGACCTAATCGAGGCGCACCGCACGCGCTTTGGCTCCGCCGACGATTTCTTCACGGGCTTTCAGCTGACGCACTCGGGGCGTTTTTGCAAGCCATTCCAGAAAGATAAGTCCGAGCCGAAGATTCTGTACCGTCACCCGATCCTCGACCAGAAGTTCGGACTCGGCCCTGACTACCCGCTGCTCGGCGACGACGAGATTCGGCGCATCATCGACGCCTTTATCGAAGGCGCCAAGATTGCCGAGTCGTGCGGCGCGCAGTTCGTGGACGTGAAACATTGCCACGGCTATTTGGGCCACGAGTTTCTTAGCTCGTTCACGCGGCCCGGACCGTATGGCGGGCCGTTGGAGAATCGTACGCGGTTCTTGCGGGAAATTGTCGAGGGCGTGCGGGCGAGCACGAAGCTGCTGGTCGGCGTGCGGCTTAGCCTGTTTGACCTGATACCCTTTCGTCCGGATCCCGACTTAAGCGAGGGAACGAAACTGGGTCCTGGGATTCCTGCCGAGTTCGATGGCGCCTATGCCAGTTCCTTCGGCGCCGATGCTGATAATCCCTCGAATTACGATCTA
>CAMPKL010000164.1 GCA_946887065.1 uncultured Bryobacterales bacterium | reverse complement strand
CCCAGATTTGTTGCAGGGTCGTGCCTAGCTCCTATGGTATACTTCGCTGAGTAAGCGAACAAAAGTAGAAGCAATTTGGAACGGAGCAGCGAGTAGCTGAATGCCACTAGCAGTACAGGTCACGAAAGAAATTATCTCGAACTACGCCATCCATAGTGATGACGTAGGTTCGTCGGAAGTGCAGGTCGCTCTTCTTACCCGTCGTATCGCGGATTTGACCGAGCACCTGAAAGAGCACAAGAAGGATTTTGCGTCCCGGCGCGGCATGTTCAAGATGGTTAGCCGTCGACGCCGCCTGTTGCGCTACTTGCGCGGCAAGAATCCTGTCGAGTACGCCACCCTCGTTAAGTCCCTCGGACTCCGCGGCTAGATCGTTTTCCACGAAAGCGATGCCGCAGGGTCGAGACTTCCTTCTAGGAGGGCTCGCCCTCACTTCACACCCGATCATCGGGACGATCTCAGAGTCTACTGAGGACGTGCGGAACTCGTGCGTTCAGGCTCGGGACGCATCAGCTACCTCCGCTTCTCCTTTCCAGCTTGCAAAAAGCCGCGCGGCCGCAGCCGCGCCGACGATCAAAGGAAGTTAGATCGCAAATGCCACATACAGTAGAAATTAAGCTCGGCGAGCGCGTGATCACGATCGAAACCGGGCGCCTAGCCAAACAGGCGGGCGGTTCGGTCGTCGTCGGATGCGGCGACGCGCGTGTCCTGGTGACCGCCACCGCCGCCGAGGAGCCCCGCGAGGGCATCGACTTTTTCCCACTCACGGTCGATTACCGTGAGTATTATTATGCCGCCGGACGTTTTCCGGGCGGCTACATCAAACGCGAGGCACGGCCTTCCGAGAAGGAGGTTTTGACGAGCCGCCTGATCGACCGTCCGCTGCGCCCGCTCTTCCCTGACGGCTACCGGAACGAGACGCAAGTCATTGCGTTCGTGATTTCGGCGGACCCGGAATTCGATCCGTTCCCGCTGGCGATGATCGGCGCCTCGGCCGCGCTGGCGATTTCGCCGATCCCGACGGTCCATACGATCGGCGGCGTGTCGGTCGGCTTGTGCGACGGCGAGTGGGTTTTGAACCCCGGCTACGAACAACTGGAGACCGCCAAGCTCAACATCACCGTCGCCGCCGCCAAGGCCGGCATCGTGATGGTAGAGTCCGAAGCCAAGGAAGTGGACGAATCCGAAGTGCTCGAAGCGATCAAGCGCGGGCACGAAGCTTGCATCACCATCATCAAGGGCATCGAGAAGCTGGTCAAACTGGCCGGCAAGCCGAAGTGGGAAGTCACCGCCCCAGTGCTCGACGAGAAACTGCTGAAGGAAGTCGTCAAGAAGTTCGGCAAAAAGTTCGAAGACGCGGTCGACACGGGCAAGTATCCCAAACTCGAGAGCTATGCCAAGGTGAAGGCCTGCAAGAAAGAGATCAAAGAGGCCTACTGCGACGACCCGGAAAAGCTGCTTGAGCTAAAGCCGATTTTGGCGCAGATGCAAGAGCAGATCTTCCGCCGCTGGGTGCTCGAGGAGAAGCGGCGCCCCGACAACCGCAAGTTCGACGAGATCCGTCCGATCGAGTGCACGGTGAGGGAACTGCCGCGAGCGCATGGCTCGGCGGTGTTCACCCGCGGTGAGACGCAGGCGCTTTGCACCACGACTCTCGGCACGAAGATGGACTCGCAACGTCAAGAGAAGCTGGACGATGCCAACTTCAACAAGTTGTTCATGGTCCACTACAACTTCCCGCCGTTCAGCGTGGGCGAAGTGTCGTTCCTGCGTGGCGCTGGACGCCGCGAAGTCGGCCACGGCATGCTAGCGGAACGCGCATTGAGCGCGGTGATGCCCAGCCATGAAGAGTTTCCCTATACGGTTCGCGTGGTCAGCGACATTCTCGAGTCGAACGGTTCGAGTTCGATGGCCACGGTTTGCGGCGGCTCGTTGTCGCTGATGGACGCCGGCGTGCCGATCAAGGCTCCGGTCGCGGGCGTGGCGATGGGCTTGGTCACCGACGGTAAAGACAACTACGCCGTACTCACCGACATCGCGGGCGCGGAAGACCACTACGGCGACATGGACTTCAAAGTCGCCGGTACGGCCGCGGGCATCTGCGCGCTGCAGATGGACATCAAAGCGCCGAACATCACCCTGGAAATCATGGAGAAGGCCCTCGCCCAAGCGAAGGCCGGACGCATGCACATCCTCGGCAAGATGGCCGAAGCTCTCACGACGCACCGCGAAGAGCTCGCGCCGCACGCGCCGCGCATCACGACCATCCACATCCCGGTCAGCAAGATTCGCGACGTCATCGGTTCCGGCGGCAAGACCATCAAGGGCATCGTCGAAGAGACGGGCGTGCAGATCGACGTCCAGGACGACGGCACGATTTCGATCGCCAGCACCGACGGCGAAGCCGCCAAGCGCGCAATTCAAATCATCGAAGAATTAACCGCCAGCGCCGAGCCGGGTAAGACCTACCTTGGAACGGTAACGCGCATCGTGGACTTCGGCGCTTTCGTCGAAATCTTCGCCGGCACGGAAGGCTTGTTGCACATCAGCGAAATCGCCGAGCACCGCATCAACCAAGTCAAAGACGAGCTGAAGGAAGGCGACCAGATCCTGGTCAAGTGCCTGGCCCTCGACGGCAACAAGATCAAGCTGAGCCGCCGCGCCGTCCTTCGCGAGCAGCGCGAAAAGCGCGAAGCCGAAAAGGCGGCCAAGGGCGGCGGCAAGTCCAAGGCGAAAGCCAAGGACGAGGATGAAGACAGCGAAGAAGAATAGCCTTCGCTTCGTCTCGTTAGAAAGCTAAAGGCCCGGACGAAAGTCCGGGCCTTCTCGCATAAGACATGATTCGCTCTACGAACCGCGAGCTCTCGTTCTCGTCGATCAGGGTCTGTCTTCCCTTCACTACACGCCCACAGGCTCGAAACTGATCTTGAGCCGCGTTCCGGTCGCAGCGGCGAGGCGCTCAAGCGTCTGCGTCGAAGGCCGCGTCCGGCCGCTCTCAAGCCTGGCGATAACGGACTGCGTGGTGTCCATCCGCTGCGCGAGTTGTTCCTGCGTTAGCCCTGCTGCTGCACGCGCTTGAATAGCCGCCCGGGCCAGCGCAAATTCCGGCGCAAGATCGTCATGCGCCTTCCTGTATTCCTTGTCCCTCATCCATTTCTGGTGAAGCTCGCCTACCTTTGCCCATGACTCGATAACCTCAGCCAGAGTTCCTCGTAGAGTCCACGTCATTGCAGAACTTGAGCATAACGTTTAGCTATGGTTATCCGCGATGACCTTCCATCTCCAATTGCTAGACTGGGGCGGCGATGCGCCTTCTCTGCTTGCTTCTGTTGCTCAGCGGCCCTGCCGCTCGCGCCCAGGCTCCCTGGATCGACCCCGCCGAAGACGAACAGCACTTCGGGCCTCCGCAGCCGCTCACTTGGACGCTTGAACAGAAGGTCTCCGGCTTCCGCAATTACGACAAGATTTTCCCGGCGCGAGAGGTGGAGGCGTCAATTAGACCGTATCCCCTGCCCTTGAAGCCGGTGGATCTTAGCGGCGTACGGATCCGAGTCAACGGTCGAGAACTCACCCTCGACGACTACTTCATTCAAAGGAACGTTGCCGGGCTGCTGGTCGTCAAGGACGGCGCGGTCGTCTATGAGCGCTACGGGTTAGGCAACACGGCGGCGACGCGCTGGGTCTCTTACTCGGTCGCCAAGTCGATCACTTCGATGCTCGTCGGGGCCGCCATCCAAGACGGCTACATCGGCAGCGTCGACGAGAAGATCACCGACTATCTGCCCCGCCTACGCGGCTCCGCCTACGAGCAAACCAGCATACGCAACCTGCTGCAGATGGCCTCCGGGGTGGCCTGGGACGAGACTTACGACGACCCCAAGTCGGATGTCTTCATCGATAACTGGAGCACGCTGTTCGTGCAGCGCTACCTTCGCGAAGCCGCGCGTCGCCCCGCCCGGTCAAAAGTTCAACTACAACACCGCTGAAACGAACCTCGTCGGGACGCTCCTCCGAGCCGCCATCGGCAATAATTTGGCTACCTATTTGAGCGAGAAGATCTGGCGGCCCTTTGGCATGGAGGCCGCGGCCAAGTGGACGCTGACCGAGCCGGGCGGCGGCGAGTTCGGCGGCTGCTGCCTCAGCGCCACGCTGCGCGACTACGCGCGCCTCGGTCTCTTCGCGATGTCGGGCGGCGTGTTGCCCGACGGCACGCGCGCCCTTCCCGAAGGATGGATGGAGGAATCCACGGCTCCTTCGCAGGCGAATCCAGAATACGGCTACATGTGGTGGCTACAAGACCACGGCGGATACGCAGCCAGCGGGATGTTCGGCCAACGCATCTACATCCATCCCAAAGAACACCTGGTGATCGCCCAGCACGCCGCCCTTGCGGCAGCCGTCAACGCGGAACAACGGGCAACGCAGCCTGCGATGGAAACTGCACTGATACAAGCTCTTTCGGACCGCTAAGACACGCGATAGTACTAGACCAATACAATCGGGCATGGGCTGCAATTCGCCGTGTCGAGCATGTCTGTATGGAGACCGAATACACCGACCCTGTCCTGCTGCCGCTGACGGCCGCTCACGAGGAGATCGACTTGTTGGGCTTGGACGAACGGCGCCAACAACTGATCAAACGGTCCCCCGAGGACGGTGACGTCCGCCTTCACCCCTTCTCGCTCAATCAGCGAATGAAGCTGCTCTTTGGTATCTGCCATGACCTTATCGCGCATGGGCGGCGGCACCGAGGCGACCGCACCGACGTCATCAAGGAATGGGAGGACGCACAACACGTGAAGCGAAGCATCGTAGGGAGCAGCAAAGTCCCGCGCCCATAGAAGCTGTTCGACGCCATATTCGCCGTGCATTATATTGCAGGCGATGTTCTTGTAGAGCGTTTCGCCGGGCTCGACTTCCGGGAAATGGGCGCCTGTCAGTAACGGGCACTTGAGGTCATGCAACAGGCTGGCCGTCATTGAGCCGAGCAATTGCCGCTCCACACGGCCTCGGCCGGTCGTCGGTATTACGATGAGGTCCGTTTGGTGAGCCGTCACTAACTTTTCGATTTCTTCTTTCGGATCGCCGGATAAGACCACACACTCGACCTCAGCTCCGTTCCCGACACGACCAGCAAGAGACTGCAGGGCCTTTTGAACGCCGCGCTCGACTTCGGCGGAGAACTCATGGGAATAGGCTTCGAGAGCTTCCGGATCCTCGGGCTTATAGCCATCCTCGAAGCGCGGAATGACATGCGCTAGAATTAGCCGCGACTCGAAGCGCTTGGCAATGTCCGTCGCATGGATCGCCTCCGCTTCGGTCCGCTGAGAGAAATCAACGGGTACGAGAATCGTCTTGAGCCTCAGCATCATTTCATCTCCTAATCCGGTCGCTAAGCGACGCACTCGTTAGTAGATGCCGTCCGCCGTCCTGTTCGTTTCGCAGGCAGACCCTTAGTAATGCGGTCCATCGAGGACAGGGAGGTCGACTTCCGGCGAAGTTCGAATTCGTGTCCAGCTGCGGCCGGGCGATCTAGACCACCGGAAGCGAATAGGTTTCGCTTCCGGCGGAGGGAGGCATCTTGGGGCAGGTGAAGCGGAAGGCCGAACCGCTGCCGGGCTGCGATTCCGCCCAGATTTTCCCGCCATGTTGCGTAACGATGCGCTGGCAGGTCGCCAATCCGAGACCGGAGCCGTCGAAGTCGTTGCGCGCATGGAGGCGCTGAAACGGCTGAAAGATATTTTTGAGATGCTCGGCAGGGATGCCGATCCCGTTGTCGGTCACGGAGAACAACCACTCATCGGGCTTCTCGCCGCAAAGCACCGATACGATCGGGTCCGCCTCTCCCCTAAACTTCAGCGCATTGGCGATAAGGTTTTGCAAGAGCTGCCGCAAAGCGACGGGGTCGCCGGAAACCTCCGGCAAAATTGCAATATTCAGGCGCGCCCGACTGCTTTCCACAACCGACCGCAAATCCGCGGCTACCTCCGCGGCGACCAGATTTAGATCCACCGTTTCTAGGGCCACATTCTCGCGTCCCGTCCAGGCGTAATCGAGCAGCGCGTCGATCAACTGCGACATGCGCTGCAGCGAGGTGACCGCGCCGCCGATTAGAGCCAGTCCTCGGGAATCAAGCGGACTGCCCGCATAGAAATCGCGGATGACCTGGATGGAGTCCAACGCCGAGCAAACCGGGTTCCGCAGATCATGCGCCACCACCGACACGAAGCCTTCGAGTTCGTTCTGTTTCTCGCGGAGACTGCGTTCCAGCCGCACTTTCTGGACTGCGTTGTAGATCGACCGCCGCAGAACGACGCTCGTGACGGCGTCCTTCACCAAATAATCTTGGGCGCCGCGCTTCATGGCCTCCACCGCTATCTGCTCGTCGCCCTGGCCGGTCAACATGATCACGGCATGGTCATAGCCTTCGTCTCGCAGGGCGGTCAGAACGTCCAATCCCGAGTCTGCGCCGAGGCGGAAGTCGAGTAAAACGCAGTCGATAACCTCGGACGCCAACA
Source organism: uncultured Bryobacterales bacterium (assembly GCA_946887065.1). The sequence continues at coordinate 912 of CAMPKL010000164.1, read as the reverse complement.
TCTTCATGCACCCCGACGCGTTCGGGCAATGTTCCGTCTCCGAGCGGAACGCCCGTACACGGTCCAGTTCACGGGTAATGATCTCGAAGTCAGTTCGACTATCGTCGACCACTAGCAAGCGCATCACCGGCCGCGTCAAAGGCTTCCTCCCGGCAACGCCCAACTCACGTCCGCGTGATCGCGGTTCATGCGGTCGGGCAGGGTCGCAACGCGCGTCCAATAATGCAGCAACTGGGCCAGCAGGGACGAGAACTGCGGCGCCGTCATGGGCTTGAGGATGTAGGAACTGCAACCAGAGCGGTAGGAGTCCTGAATGTCCGATTCCAGCGACGAAGTCGTCAGCATCAGCACGGGTATGTGCTGAAGCGCTTTATCCGCCTTGATTGAACGCAGAACTTCTATACCTGAAAGACGAGGCATGTTGATGTCCATCAGAATGAGGTCCGGCAGTTCCTTTTCGGATACGTCATTGCGCCGGTTCGAGTCCAAATAGCTAAGCGCCTGCTGGCCATCCGAGAGGACGCGCAGCTTGCAGACGTTCGCCTGCGAACCGAACACGCGGCGGGCGATTTCTTGGTCCGCCAAGTTGTCGTCTACTAGAACGATCTCGATGGCGTCGTTCGGTTCGTGGTTAGTCATGGTTGATCTTGCAGGTCCGGCAGCCTGAACTGGAAACAACTTCCGCCCGTCTCGTTGGGTATGGCCCAGACCGTGCCGCCGTGGCGTTCGATAACTCGCCTACAAATAGCCAAACCCATGCCGCTCCCGGGATACTTGTCCGCGCCGTGCAGACGTTGAAACGGGGCGAAAATCTTGGTCAAGTACTGCTCACCCACGCCGATGCCGTTGTCTGTCGTCTTGATCAGCCACCCAGAGCCATCGTGTTCCGCGGACATTTCAATGACGCAGGGG
>CAMPKL010000163.1 GCA_946887065.1 uncultured Bryobacterales bacterium | reverse complement strand
TATCTAACGCCTGAGCCCTATCGCAAGATTCGCCGTAACGAACCGAAGTTCGTGGTCGAGACGGCGCGGCAGCTGGCTGAGATTCGCGGGGAGGAGTTCGCCGATCTGGCCCGCTTCACAACCGCTAACTTCCGCCGCTTGTTCGGTTTGCAGGCGTCTAGCTGACAGGCTAAACTTAGGTTTCTCTCGTGTCCACGCCCGCTTCAAGAACGGCGCCGCTCACGCGCGGCGAAGTCATGGCCCTGGTTGCCGCCGACCTGATCAAGGTCGAGAAGGCGATCGAACTCGATACCGTTTGCTCGGTCGAAGCGGTGACGGCGATTTCCCATCATTTGCAATCGAGCGGCGGCAAGCGGCTGCGTCCCGTGTTGGTGCTGCTGATCGCTCGCGCGCTCGGTTCAACCGATGATGCCGCGGTCCGTCTTGGAGCGGTTACGGAGATCGTGCACACCGCGACGCTGGTTCACGACGACGTCATTGATGAAGCGACCGTGCGCCGCGGCAAGCCGTCGACCAATCAGCGTTGGGGCAACCAAACAAGCGTGCTGGCCGGCGATTGGCTGTACATGCAGGCGTTTCACCTGACGCTGCAAGAGCGCCAATTCCGCTTGCTCGATTTGCTGATCGAGCTGACCCAAACGATGGTTGAAGGCGAACTGATGCAAAGCGAACTGGTCGGTCGCGTTGACGTCAGCGAGACTGAATATCTGGAATTGGTGCACCGCAAGACGGCCTGCCTGTTCTCGGTTTGCGCGCGCTTTGGGGCGCTCGCCGCCGGGGCGGACGAAGAACTTGAGAACCGTTGCGGCAACTATGGTTGGAACCTCGGCATGGCCTTCCAACTGACCGACGATCTGCTCGACTTCCATGCGACCGAAGAGGCTCTGGGCAAGCCGGTCGCCAACGATTTGCGCGAAGGCAAAGTCACTTTGCCGCTGATTTTAGCGCTCAATAGCTGTACAGCCGAAGAACGCGAGCAAGTTGCGACGGTCATTCGCGAGGGCGGTTACGAAGCGACGCCTGCGTCGAACATCGCCGCCTTGCTCGACCGCTACGGTTCAGCCGAAGCCGTGCAGCGCCGCGCGGCCGACTATATCGAAACGGCGGTCGAGGCGCTTGGTCCTCTTGGCGAAACGCCCTATAAACGCGCGCTCATTTCGATCGCCGATTGGATCGTCGACCGCCAGGTCTAAATGCGCGAAACCGAAGTCAAGCTGCGTCTCGCTGACGCCGCTGCCTTTCGTTCGAAGCTCGCCGAATGCGGCTGGAAACCCGATAAGCAAGTCTTCGAGCGCAATACCGTTTTCGACACGCCGGATAAAGGGCTCCTACATAGCCGGCGGCTCTTGCGCGTCCGCCAGATTGAAGATCGAGCGATCGTCACCGTCAAATTGCCTGCGGGCGACAACGGCCCGCATAAGGTCCGCGAGGAACATCAGTTTGAAACCGGCGATGCCGAGCAAGCCCGGCAGGTACTTGTGGGCCTCGGCTATGTGCCGTTGTGGATCTATGAAAAGCGCCGCACGACGTTTCGCAAGGACGGCGAACCCGGGGTGATAGAAGTCGATGAAACGCCTATCGGCGATTTCGCCGAGATGGAAGGGGAGCCGGCCTGGATCGATCAGACGGCGGCGGGTCTGGGCTTTTCGAAGGCGGACTATCTGCTCGACACCTATCGCGATTTGTTTGAAGCGTGGCTAGAGCGGACGGGCAGCGACGTCGCTCATATGACGTTCGACTAGCCGTGCGGCTTGATCCGCGCTCAGCGCATCGGTATCGACTACGAAGTCGGCATTGATGGGGTCGGCAGAATCGCGGAGCCTGCGGTACAAGTCCGCTGAACGGTCGGGGGCGGGGTGCTCGACATCCTGGTCGATACGTCTGAGGGCGGTTTGTTCCGAACAGCGGCATTCGACGATCAGCAAGGGCAGCGGAAACCTGCGCAGACGCTCGACCTGGCGGCGCTTCGAAAACGTGCGGCCATCGAGTATGACGGCCTTGGTCCCGGCCAGGAGGAGATCCTCGGCTTGCTGCAGAAGGCTCTCGACCACGGCGTCGTTGTCAGCGTCCGAGTATTGAGTGCGGCCCGGCAGAAACGTCTGGCGGGCTGTATCCTTATTGAGTACGGGAGAGCCGGTCAGCCGCTGCAGAGCTTCGGCCAAAGTTGTCTTGCCTGAACCGGGTAGGCCTGCCAGGGCGATCAGCACGGTTCTAGTTTCGCCCTCGGCGCAACCTTCCGCTGGCCGGATTCGTCCATCAGTTGTCTATGAACCTCAAACTGCTGTTGGTCCTCGCGGCCTTTGCGTTGGCGTGGCCCGTGCACGCCCAAGACGAGCCGCAGGAAGATACGGTCATCTCCGTCGACGTGCAAGTCGTCAACATCTTGGCGACGGTGCGGGACAAGGACGGAGTCCTGGTCAACAATTTGTCGCAGAGCGACTTCGAGTTGTACGAAGACGGCGTATTGCAGGAAATCAAATACTTCGCCCGTCAAGCCGATTTGCCGCTGACGATCGGCCTGCTGGTCGACACCTCGGTCAGCCAGCAGGACTTGATTTATGAGGAGCGAACGGCGGGCTACCGCTTTTTCGAAAAGGTCTTGCGTATCGACAAAGACCTGGCGTTTTTGATGAGCTTCGACATCGATGTCGAGTTGTTGCAGGACCTGACCGCGGCCAAGCCCTTGCTGCAAGACGGGCTCGAACGATTGGAGGTGCAGGGCTCCACGGGCGGCGTGACGCCCGGCCCGGTTCCGCAAAGCGGCAAGCCGGTCGGGACAGCGATGTTCGACGGGATCTACTTAGCCGCCAACGAAATGCTGAAAGGCCAGGCCGGCCGCAAGGCTCTCGTGCTGGTGACCGACGGCTATGACTACGGCAGCAAGGTCGACATCGACGAGGCGATTGAAGCGGCGCAACGGTCCGACACAATCATCTTTTCCGTTCGCTACTACGACCCTCGCTTCTACCAAGGAGCGGCGGTGATCGGCGGCGGCCGGGGCGATCTGCGCAAATTGTCGAGAAGCACAGGTGGGGATACCTACGACGTCTCGCGCAAGCAAACGCTGGATCGGATCTTCGACGACATCAACAATGTGGTCCGCAATCAGTATTCAATCGGCTACACGCCGAAGCGCGAGTTGTCCGAGACGGGATTCCGCAAGATCGAACTGAAGCTGAAAAACAAACGGCTCGAGGCACAAACGCGAGAGGGGTATTACCCGTCTGAGCTTTAGGGACTTTGGCTCCATGCACGGCATCGCGCCGTGCTAAAATTCAATTAACTTCATGAAAACAAGACAGTTCGTTACGATTTTCGGCTTGGCCGCCGGACTAGGGACAGGATTGCCCGCGCAGATCAACGTCGGCGTTACTGAGGAGCCCGCGGCGAAGGATCGCGTGGTCATTTCGGTGTCGGGCGTGGAGTACACGCGAGAGGAAGTGGACCGGTTGCGGCGTTACTTGCCGCCGGAGTTCCGCACCCAAACGCAGAACATGACGAACAAGAGTTTTTTGGAGTCGTTCGGATTCATGCAGGCTCTTGCGGCCAAGGCGAAGGAAGAAGGCGTGTTGGAGAAGGAGCCGTACAAGACGCAGAGGCAGTTCAACGAGACGAGCTTCTTGGGCAACAGCTATCTGCAGATGCTTAGCTCTTCGATGAAAAACACCGCCGAGGAAAAGCAAGCTTTCTACGCTGCGAATCCCGACCAGTTTCAAGAGGTGCGGGTCTCGGCGATCTACGTCAATTACACGCCTGTTCCCGAAATGGCGGAGAAGCAAGGCAAGCCGGTAGTACTCGAAAGCGCGGCATTGGAGAAGGCGCGGGGTCTGAGAGCCCAGGCGGTTGCCGGGGCCGATTTTGCCCAGCTCGCCAAAGAGAACTCCGATGATCCGGCTTCAGCCGAGAAGGGCGGAGACTTGGGCTACTTCAAATCCGACGCTCCGCTTTCGCCCGCAATCAAAAGCGCTGTCTTCTCGATGGCGGTCGGCGATACGTCGGAGCCCGTCAAGGACAATGCCCGCTACTATGTGTTTCGCGTGACCGACAAGCGGACGCGACCTCTGGCAGACGTCGCCGCGGAAATCGAGAAAGCAGTATCGAATGCGAAGTTGATGCAGCGTCTGGACGAGATCCGCGCGGAGATCAAGATTAACGCCGCCGACGCCGAGTGGCTCAACAAGGTTCCCGGCAAGAATTAGAGAGAGGGGCCGCCTAGAGGACTCCGAGCTGCTGCCACTCGTTGAGCTGCTTCTTGACGGCTTCGGCGGCTTGGGCGTTCGGATCTAGTTCCAAGTAGCGCCTGTAGGCCGCGGCGGCTTGGCCGCGTTGTCCGTGGCGGGCGTAGATGAGGCCCATGAACAGGGGTGTTTGCGGGAATTGTTTAACGGCTTCGGCGTCATTCTGGATTTCGCCAAAGAGCGCGAGCGCTTCGTTGTCACGCCCTGATTCGTAGGCGCACCCGGCTTGGTACCAACGCATCTTGGCGTCCGCCGGATTGACGTTAAGAGCAAATTTGGTCAGCTCAGTCGCATGGTCCCAATTTCCCTTGGCCATGTACAGCCAAACCAAAGCGTCATAAGGCGCCAAGTAGCGGTCGTCCAACTCAACGGATTTCTCGAGAGCGACGATGGCCCCGTCAGGGTCGCCTAAGTCAGCCCTCACCTGTCCGAGCTTGGTGAATGCGGCTGCGTACTCGGGGTATTCTTCGACGGCCTTCTCCAAGAACTGTCTGGCCTTAGCGAGATCGGCGGAGTCGCCTTTGTCGATCTCTCTCATCGCTTTGTCGAAAGCCGCTCGCGCTTGTTTCGGCGCAGCGAGGGAGGTAATGCTGACGGCGTATTCTTCGCCCAAAGGAATTGGGACGGGCCTTGGAATGTTCCCAGGTCGCCCGACTCTCATTCGCTCCCACGCTCCAAGGTGCTGCTGCGTTGCTTGCCGCTGTCCCTGTTGCTGAGGCGTCTCCCGATGCGGACCGTGGAATACGGTGTCGGTGCTGTTCTTTGGTTCTTGCGCCTGGGCGACTGCCAGTGACGCAGTCGACGAAACAACCAGGAGAATCAAACCTTTACGCAGCATGGGCGCGAGCTTCCGGGCGGGCACCCGGAGTTTATCACGGGCCAAGGCGCTTGGCGAGAACAGGACAGCTTAAAGGACGCCGAGCTGTTGCCACTCGTTGAGCTGCTTCTTGATTGCTTCGGCGGCCTGTGCGTTCGGATCCAGTTCCAGGTAGCGCTTGTAGGCTTCGGCAGCCTCGCCGAACTGTCCGCGCTTGGCGTAAATCAATCCCATGAGATGGTGAGTCTGCGGGAACTGTTTAACGCTCTCGGCGTCCTTCTGAATTTCGCCGAGCAGCGAGATAGCGTCGTCGTCGCGGCCGGTCTCGTAGGTGGATACCGCTTGATACCAACGCATCTTGGTGTCTGACGGATTCACGCTGAGTACAAACTTCGTTAACTCCGCGGTGTGCTCCCAGTCGCCCTTCCCGATGTAGAGACGAACTAGAGGCTCATAGGGGCGAATGTAGCGCGGGTCGGCATCCAGGGCCTTTTCGAGGGCTACGACGGCGCCGTCTACGTCGCCGCTTTGCACCTTCAGCTGTCCCAGCGCAGTCCAGGCGGCAGCGTACTCGGGGTACTCGTCAACGGCCTTCTGCAAATCTTCCATCGCCTTGGCGAGGTTGGCGGAGGGCCCTTTGCCGAGCTCTTTGATGCCCTTGTCAAAGGAAGCCTTTGCTTTCTTCGGAGCCGCAAGCGATGTCGCGCTGACGACGGCCGCTTGCATCCCGCCCAAAGGAGTCAGGATGATCGTACCGACCTCGGCACGATCCATCGGCCGGCGGCGGGTGAGGAAGATTGGATCGGAGCGATAGCCTGGCGCGTCGGCCTCAAGGTGGCAGCCGCTCAAATCGATGCCCATGGCGGAGTTGTTACCGCCCAGGCCGCTGTTGCTGAATCCGCCGAATCCGCCGGGGCCGCCAAGGGCGGACGCCGCGCCCTGACCGCCGATTGAGGCGTCCATGACCGCGTATTGCTGATTGCCGCCGACCTGAAAACTAAAGCGGCCCTTCGAATCGGTGTAGCCCTCGGGCGTCTTTTGCATGCCGCAGACGCGGTGGATCATGATCGGTTCGATCGGAGCCTCGCCGGAAGCCAAAATGACGTTACCCGACAGAAAGATGGGGCGTTCCATCTCCATCTGCTGCTGTTGCTGACGCTGTTGTTGCTGTGGCTGGCCGAAGCCGCCATTGTTGTTGCCGCCGCCGCCCGGGCGGCCGCCTCCTGGAGCGCCGCCGGTGTTGCCGCCGGTATTGCCGCCCCCCGCGCCTGCACCGCCTTCTGGAGCGCCGCCGCCCGCGGGCTCTTGGGCCTGCACCGCCAGCGTTACCGAAAGTGAAATCGCTAGGAGAATCAAACCCTTACGCAACATAGTCAGGACCTCCGTGAGGGCAATCGAAGATTATCATAGCGCCTGGAAGGGACCAAGGCCCAAACGCTCCCCATCCGCAGAATGTTACGTGGCCTCTAACCGCGTAGATAACGGCTTTGCAGCCAGGTGGTGAGCTTTTCGTAGGCTTCGTCGACGGTCTCCGCGTACTGGAACAGGTCGACATCCTCGGGAGAGATTGTGCCCAGGTCGGCGAGGGCTTCGAGGTTCAATACCTTCTTCCAAAACTTGGGTGCGTAGACGATCACCAGCACCTGCTTGCGGAGCTTGTTGGTTTGAACCAACGTGAGGATCTCCATCAGCTCGTCCAAGGTGCCGAAGCCGCCGGGGAAGATGACCAGCGCCTTGCCTAGATAGGCGAACCACAGCTTGCGCATGAAGAAGTAGTGGAACTCGAAGGAGAGTTCGGGCGTGATGTAGGGGTTCGGCTCTTGTTCGAACGGCAGCGAGATGTTGAAGCCGACGGACTGCCCGCCTGCTTCATGGGCACCGCGATTAGCGGCCTCCATGATGCCGCCGCCCCCGCCGGTGCAGACGACGAAGTGGTGGCCGGCGTCGCGGTTCTCGTCAGCCCATTCGGTGAGGCGGCGCGACAGCTCCCTGGCGTCTTCGTAGTATTCGGCGCCGCGCAGGAGCACTTCGGCGCGCTTCTTGGCCTCGGGCGTGGCGGCTTCGGCGGCGATGGCTTCCGAGGTCTCGCGGTCTTTGAACCGCGCCGAGCCGAAGAATACGATGGTGTCCTTGACGTCGAACCGCCGCAGACGGGAGCGAGGTTCGAGGTACTCCGAGAGGATGCGGATCGGCCGGGCCTCGGGGCCGTTCAAGAACTCCGGATTACGGTAAGCACGCGGTGGAAACTGGGACATGGCGGCGACTCCTCGGGAAACGACGAGGATAGCGCAGGGAGATGACGAGGCAAGGAACTCTGCCGCAGCGGACAAAAAATTGGCGACGCTCTGATGAGCGCCGCCGGTCTATAATAAACATCTGCCGCTGGGGACGATG
>CAMPKL010000162.1 GCA_946887065.1 uncultured Bryobacterales bacterium | reverse complement strand
GTCCCAGGATGTATTGCAGGGCGTCGACGACTGTGTTGCCGCTCACGTGCACGGCGCTCTGGTCCACCCCTTCGGCAGTTAGGTTGTTCCGGGCGTGCTGCGTCGGAGCGAAATGGATTGAACTCAGTCGAGTGATCAACAGGCGATTCATCTGCTCCGGATAGGGCTCATTCGGATCCGGAGTTCGGAGGCCAGCCTCGACGTGGGCCACAGGAATGCGACTGTAGAAGGCGGCCAACGCCGCCGCCAGTGCTGTCGTGGTATCTCCTTGGACAATTACGACATCGGGGCACTCGGCCCGAATCACTTCTCCCATTCCCGCCACGATGCGTCCCGAAAGCGTCGAAAGCTCTTGGTTAGCGGTCATCACGCGGAGATCGTGATCGGGACGAATGGAGAAGACATCTAGCGCTTGATCAAGTAAATCTCTGTGTTGCCCGCTCACGGCGCAGCGTACATCGAACAACTCCGGCTGCTGCTCCATGGTGCGGTGCAGAATCCCGAGCTTGATCGCCTCCGGGCGGGTGCCAAAGGAGAACAAAACCTTCTTTCGGTGGGGTCCAGGATTCACTTTGCGACAGCGCGCGGCCTTCCCTAGGTTGCTGAAGAATCCGGTTGCGTCCTCCGAGGCTACTTCTTGTCGGTCCGCGGACGCAAGCCGATCAGGTGCGTCTGCCCCCGATTGCCAACTGAGGGATCGACGAGCGATACGTTCGACATCACACACGCAAGGGTCTGCGTCTGGGCTATCCTTTAACCTCTAGCTCAGTGATTCGCCCGCGCGATTGGAGTTCCGTTAGGCTTTGATCGTTCACAAGAGAAGCAAAGTGGACTTTTTGACACGCCAGACTAGGGCCGGACTATCCGTACAAACGTCTTGTACGACTGCTGCGATGCTCTCGGCTCTCTTGGCGGTGATCGGCCTTGGGGCTTGCTCGAGCACGGGCCCTCAGCCTAGTCCGGACCTTGGTCTGGGATCTCAATCTTTGACTCTCGACGGTCCTTCCGCTCGCTGGCACATTCGAGCCCACTCTATTCAGCGAGCATCGGTGGAGTCCGATCCTGTCACGATAGCGAGCGGACAGTCTCTAGAGTTTGTTCCGCTTGCCAGCAATTCGTCAGTCGAGCGCATCGACGCTTACGCAATCGTGAATGGGCGCGAGGAATTGCTGTCCAGCGCTACGGCTGTTTCCCTAGACTCCGACACCGTACTTCGCCACCCCGGCGCGGCGCTATCGAACGGGCGCGTGCGGATCGACCTGCGCCCTTACCTGCACGAGACCATTCGCTTCAAGTGGGTAGTGAAAGGACCGAACCCGAGCGCTAAGTTATTTCTCGGCGGCGCGCAACTCAGTGGCCTGACGCATGCTGTTGATCGAGCGCCGGATGTTCTGATGGTCTGTTCCGACACTCACAGGTATGATTATTCCGCGAACGAGAGCGAAGTCGACCTGATGCCATTTCTTCGATCGCTTTCGAAGGAACGTCAGACTGTAGTCTATCGTCAAGCGTTCAGCACAGCGAGTTGGACTCTGCCGGCGATCGCCTCCGCCATGACCGGACTTTCGCCCCGATATCACCGGACCGGGCAACGGGGCGACCCGATCGACTCTGGGAATCAAGCGAAACCTCCAGAGGGGGGGCAGTTTCCGTTTGGGGATCGACTATTCTCCGCCTACGCTCCCAGCATCGTCTCACTGTCCGACAGACTCAGCGAGGTAGGCTACAACACTGCCGTAGTCGCAAGCAATCCGTTGTACTTCTTGTCGGGGCTCGCGTTCGATGGGAATGATATAGCTGTCGATACTGGCACTGTTCCGGGAGACCAAGTCAACGAAGCGGCGTTGAAAGCGGTTGCTTCCGCAGATCCTGATGAACCGTTGTTTTTATTGGTCCACTATGTCGATGTCCATCAGTGGGAGCCTTGGTATCTCAAAGAGGACTCCTCTTCACAGGCCCAAGACCCGGAGGAACGTCGACAACAAATCCGTGAGAGTTACTCACGCGCGGTGCAGGATGTAGATCGCTTTCTACAAAGATTGATCGAGAGCTGGAGCATTGAAAGGGATTGGAACGAGACGTTCTTCGTTTTTTTCTCGGATCACGGTGAGCACTTGGTGGATCCTGACGAACACAACCCTTCGCACATGCTGCGGATAGGACATGGAAACAGCATGAGCGACACGCTGCTGAAAATCCCCCTAGTGATCAAGTACCCCTCATCGATGCAGCCGTCCAGCCCTACGAGCGACCAAAGCGTCTCTCTTGTCGACCTCACACCGACGATACTAGACGTTGTTGGAATCGACTACGACCCTAAGAGTCTTTCCGGTATACCGCTGCCTAAACTGGGCGTCACTGATGAAACCAGAGCTCTTTTTGCAGATTTTCAGCTCTATGGGGACTCGTTCTCATCGGTACGTAGCGGTCCCTACAAGGCGGTCATCAATCTATCTACGGATGAGCTCTTGTTGAGCGATTGGACCACGCAGGCGCCTGTTGAAGGGGACACGCCTGATCAACGGGCCTTAGTCACAAACTTGAGTGAAGATTTCGAATCCTATCGGAGCGCGGGTGCCGGAATGGTGAGCGACGCCTCCAATGACGAGGGACAGATTGACAGCAGCCAGCGACAAATCGATCAGTTGAAGTCCTTGGGATACATCCAATGATTCACTAGACGCGCCGGATCAATCCGCATGGGCCCCTGTATTCGGCAAGTGCGAGATGCGTCCTCAGAGACGCTGCAGGAGTGGAAAACGTTGATCGGGGACCCTAATCACGAGGAGATTCTCAGACTCCGCGACGAGAACGAGTCGCAACGGAAAGCCCTGGCGGCGACGTCCGAAGAGATTGAAACTCTGCGGCAACGGCTGCGCCAAGCAGAAGAACTCCGACGGCGAGTTTTGACCGCCCTGGGCGAGTTCAGCACCGCCTTCGAGACCGCACTCTCGACGTATCGGAATCAGCGGGCGTGGCAAGTCATGCTGCTGTTTCGCAAGCTGTATTCGCAACTTTTGCGAGAGGGATCGCGAGGGAAGCTGGAGTTGTTGCGCTTCTTCGCTCGACTTCCATTGGACGGCATACCTCCATTGGGGCGCTATGACCTCGCGTTTCCGGCGCTTCTCCCCCGCGTGCCGCCGGCGTTGGCGGATCCTCTGATCTCTGAAGATGCATCGGAATTGGGGACCGGCATCGCGGTGGCGGGGGGCATACCCGAGAGCTATGACGTTGTGGTGTTGCCGGTATTTGAATTCGATTTTCGCTTTCAACGGCCGCAACAGCTCGCGCTTCAGTTTGGAAGAAACGGACGCAAGGTGTTCTGGGTGAGCCCGACTCACGCGGCACGTGAGGACAACCAACTACCTTACGAGTTGGTCGCCCTCGCGGACAACGTGTGGGAGGTGCGACTTCGCAATGCCGGCTGGAGCATCTATGCGGGCCAACTCCTACTGGAGGAAGCGGAGGAGGCTGCGGACGCCCTACGAGAGTTGCATGACGATCTAGGGCTTGGAGCAACGATCACTCTCGTCCAACTCCCGTTCTGGCGCCGTTTGGCGGTGGCCCTGCGAACTCGACTCGATTCTCGGGTCGTTTTCGACTGCATGGATGACTGGAATTCATTTCCCGATGTCGGCATCTTCAATCGGTCCGAGCAAACGGAGCTCGCTCAAGAAGCCGATTTACTGATAGTAACCAGCAACCTGCTGTACGGGCGCTATGCGAACGTGGGCCTCGCACCGTTACTTGTGCGGAACGCGGCCGACGCCTCGTTCTTCTACCGCGCAGCGGACAAACCGACCTTGGCCAGCTTTCGGAAGCCAGTCATCGGCTATGCGGGGGCGATCGCGGACTGGTTCGACTATTCCCTTCTCTGCGAGACGGCAAGGCTCCGGCCCCAGTACAGCTTTGTTCTCGTTGGCGGCTATGGCCTGGAAGAGAGTCTCGTCTCGAGCGTCGCCGCCAGGTTCGATCACATCCCCAACATTCATGCATTGGGCCACAAACCCCATGCTGAGATACCGGGACTCCTTCGGCAGTTTGATGTTTGCATAATCCCCTTTGTGATCAACGCCGTTACGGAGGCCACGGATCCTGTCAAGCTGTATGAGTACTTCAGCGTGGGTAAACCGGTTGTCGCCACGAAGATGCCAGAGTTGTCACAGTGCGCCGACCTGCTGTACACGGTCGCGGATGCCCAAGACTTCGCCGCCAAGATCGACCAAGCGCTCGAAGAACCAGAGAGTTTGAAGGACCGCCGAATCGAATTTGCTGCCGCGAACACCTGGTCCAACCGCTACCGTGCGATCAACGCCGGAGTGATCAAGACGTTCGATCTCGTTTCGATCGTCGTGGTCACACACAACAGCAGCGACTATTTGCGGCTATGTCTCGACCCCGTACTTACCCGGACGAACTATCCCAATATCGAGTTGATCCTGGTAGACAACGCATCTAGCGACGGCACGGTCGAGATCTTGAATGAATACGCGGCAAAGGATGAGCGAGTGGCCCTAAAGCTACTTGAGGATAATCTCGGTTTTGCAAGGGCCAACAATCTCGGAGTGTCATTGGCGAGTGGCCGGTTCATCGTACTGCTCAACCCGGACACGATTGTGACGCGCAATTGGCTGGCCACGCTGTTGAGACACGCCCGCATGGGCAGCGTCGGCTTAGTTTCGCCGGTTACGAACTGGGCGGGAAACGAAGTCAAGATCAACGTCGACTATCGGGACCGAACCTCGCTGGATGATTTCGCTGCCACATTAACGCGAGAAAATCGAAACCAGGAGACCCAGGCGCCAATGGTGCCGCTCTTTTGTACTCTAATTCCGCGAGAAGTGTGGGAAGCTGTAGGCTCTCTGGACGAGCGGTTCAGCGTGGGGATGTTTGAGGACGATGACTACTGCCTACGGGTTCGGAACAAGGGCTACGAAATCGTGGTAGCGGAGGACTGTTTCATCCATCATTTCGGGAACGGGTCGTTCAGCCAGCTGGATAAAGAGCGGTACAACTCGATCTTCGAAGAGAATCGCGCAAAGTTCGAAAACAAGTGGAATAGGACGTGGAAGCCGCATTCTTACAGACCTGGCATCGTCGATGACGGCGTGCGATTCCATGCGGCTCACTTTAAATGAGGATCGAACACGAAGTGCCAATGGAAGTTCCAGGTTACGAACAGCGAATCAAGAACGAGATTCGGCACTACACGTCCTTGATGGACGAACAATCGCCGACAGATGAGGTTACCGGCGTGCTGCCCCGCGTTCCTGTCTTCGAGTACGGCATGAACCTGTACCAACCTTATTTGAGCCTTCGGATGAAACATTTGGACCTAGAGTCGTATGTCGTCGATCGTCAACGGTTGCTGGGGCGTCCCTTGAGACTCTTGAGCCTTGGTTGCGGCACCGGTGACTGGGAGATGCGGGTAGCCGTTAGATCTCGCGGCGCGATCAGCATACACCTCATTGATCTAAGCATGGACCTGCTTCGCAAGAGCGTCGAGGTAGGCGCTCGCGAGGGTGTCAGTGTAGAAGCAACTGCTCAGGACGTCAACCAAGTCGACCTGCCGCGCGACACCTACGACTTCGTACTGTGTCGGAGCAGCTTGCATCACTTTTTCGAATTGGAACATGTGTTCAACCAAATTCGGAAGACCTTGTCCAAACGGGGCCAGTTTGTCGTCGTTGGCGAATGGATCGGGAGTAACGGCCTCCAAGCGTATCCCGAGACGGCGGCGGCGGCTCAGAAGTTGTTTGCCAAATTGCCTGAGCGGTTGCGGCTCAATCGTTATACAAACGTCGTCGACGCCACTGTCCCTAATATCGACCACAGTGTCGATTCTTTCGAGGCCATTCGGAGCGAGCATATCATGCCGCTGTTGCTCAAGAGTTTTACGCCTTATGAGTACGTAACCTTCGATGCCTTTATGTCACTGTTGCTCGACTTCCGGTATGGCCCTAACTACGACCTGACGACAAGCGACGATCTAGCGATCGCCGAAAGCCTGATCCGCAGCGACATTGCCGCCATTCAGTCCGGGATGTTAAGGCCCACCGCCATGTTCGGGATATTTCAGTAGCCGAATGAGATGACTGGCCGGCGGGAGCTAAGCCCACCCTCTCCTGATCTTTTGGTACTGGCGACGCGTGCGGCGAGAAACTACGTACGACCTCGTCTCGATGGCGGCCAGCAAGCCGTGCTATGCTATCCCGCCATGAACGATGTCCTCGCCGCACTGATCGCGGAACGCGACCGGCTAGACAAGGCGATAGCTATCCTCCAAGGGGAGCAAGTGCCCAAACGCCGCGGGCGGCCGCCGGGCTCCAAGAGCAAGACCGCGGGCAGCAAGATGACCTCGGCCGCCCGCAAGGCGCACTCCGCCCGCATGAAGAAGTACTGGGCGCAGCGCCGCAAGGAGAAACCGGCCGTGACCTGACCGTCAGCACCGGGACCGCACCAAGGGAAAAGTTTTCTGGGCCCACTCCACGTGTCTGCCGATCCGCTAAGGACCGGTCAGTTACGCCGCCAGCGGTTCAAAGACCGCTTGCACCTAGCTCCGGACACCGCAAACTACTACTGAAGGGGCTGGCGTGGACGTTCTCGGTCAAGCCGGAAAACTGGCCGTTGACCCGAGGGACGCATGCCGGCACGGGCTTCATTGTTCCAATACTGTTCCAAAACCCCAGGTTCCTAGCTTCAAATGACTTCTTGCCAAGCGAAAGCAGAAGTCCCGAATCCGTGTAAGTGGCTGGAAATCAATGCAATATGTGGAAAGGATGCAACCAGAGAGGCTGGTTTAGGAGCCGGGGGTTCGAATCCCTCCGCCCCGACCAAATCTCTTTATTTCAATTACTTACGGATGTGGTTCACTCGGCCAAACCAAAAGTCGGCTGGCTGGCCTGCTGTGTCAAAACTCTTCGACAACGACCACGAGACGCGCAGACATACCCATTCACACTCCATTGACGAGGGCTGAGGCTAAGTGTCTGACAAGAAGCACACGCAAGTAGCCTAAACGCACAAGTTGAATTCGGAACCCCCGCCCAATTTCCGGATCTGAAATGTCGCAGGTTGTATCTGCGTCGCCGGTTCGGCCCGCCAGGGTTCCTCCCTAGAGTTCGGCCAATCGAACTTCAGCGTCGCCGAACCGGTCCAACACCACACCCATGCGGTCCATCAACGAAAGGTACAAGCTGCAGAGCTTGCGATTCTCGTCCCCAGCGTAGAGGTAATTCAAGGAGCGCCCGGTTTCAAGCGTGCCGCCCAGTCCGCCCGCCGTCACCACGGGGAGCTTCATGTTGTCGTGCTTCCAGCCCGACCACATGTTCGAGAGGAACACGAGACAGGTGTTATCGAGTACCGTGCCCTCGCCCTCGGGCATCGCCTCAAGCCGGGTCGCCAAGTGGGCGAACTGGCTTAGGTGGAAATGCGAGATTCTTTCGTACTCGTC
>CAMPKL010000161.1 GCA_946887065.1 uncultured Bryobacterales bacterium | reverse complement strand
CAAGCCTCTGAGCCGCAGGGCATTGAGCAACTGGAAGATTCCGGAGTTGGCCCCGATACCCAAGGCCAATGACAGCACTGCGACGGTTGCGAAACCAGGGTTTAACCGCAACTGTCGCGCGCCGTATTTCAGGTCGCCGACAAATGCTTCCAACGATCGAGCGATATCCATGTCGCCGGTCTCCTGTTTCTGCACTGTGTAATTCCCGAATCTTCGTTTCGCCTCGCGGCGGGCGGCACGTTCGCTCATGCCTTGCGCGATGAGTTCGTCGGTGCGTTCGGCAATGTGAAAAGCCAGTTCATCGTCGAGCTCCGTCGAGAGCTTTCGAGAGCGGAAAACGTTGGCGATGCGGTGATGCCAAGCCATTTGCGCCACCTCACTCTATCGGGCTCAGCACCAGCGCCACGCCGCGCGTCAGCCGGTCCCAGCTTTCCTTCTCCGTTTCGAGCTGTGCCAGGCCCCGTTTCGTAATTTCGTAGAACTTCGCGCGGCGGCCCTTTTCGCTCAGCGCCCAACTCGACTTCAGCCAACCGTCCTGCTCCATGCGGTGCAATGCGGGATACAAAGATCCTTCCTCAACCCGCAGGAGATCAGTCGATGCAGCCTGAATGTATCCGCACAGCCCGTAGCCGTGGCACGATCCGTGAGCCTCCAGCGTCCGCAACACGAGCAGGGTCAGCGTTCCTTGCAGGATGTCGTTCTTGGCCTTTCTCATACCTAGCTAGTTAGGTACAAAGATAATCCTGCCTGAGACCTCCCGTCAAGCGACACACACGCAGGGCCGCTGGTCTAGTAACCTCTAGGACCAAGGCAGCCGTTCGGATCGGCGCCGGGATAGCCGAGGACGAGTGGAATTGCGACCGATCAGCGAAAGAATGCGCCTGGAATGGGACGAGCGTGCGCGGGAGAATGCCTATCACTACGTCGCCAGCGGTCAAGAGCAGTGGTCCGAGGAGGAATTCGATCTTTCGGGACGCGCATCAACGGAGCACGTCGTTCTCGCTGATCTGGCGCGCATAGCCCAGGGGCGCGATCCCAAGGATATGACGATCCTGGAGATCGGCTGCGGCGCAGGCCGCATGACGAAGCCATTGGCGGAGATATTCGGCCACGTTCACGCAGTGGACGTGAGCGGCGAGATGCTGGCCCGGGCTCGCGCTCGGCTGGCTGACGTCGCGAATGTGAGTTGGACCCAAACCAACGGCGTAGACCTGGACGCCCTGGGCGATGTGCACCTCGACTTTGCACTGAGTTATATCGTTTTCCAGCACATCCCCGACATTGAGGTGATTCGCGGCTACATACATGAAGTCGCTGATCGCCTTCGGCCAGGTGCGCTGTTCAAGTTTCAAGTGCAAGGCAGCCCTGGGGCCGCGGCGACGCCGAATGACACGTGGTCCGGCGCACGTTTCTCGGCACTGGATGCCGTGCGCTCGGCGCGGGCGAACCAGATGCGGATTGAGGCCTTCGAGGGCGTGGGTGAGCAGTACTTCTGGTTAACCATGCGGAAGGCTCCCAAACGGGAGCCCGAGCCGGATGTTGAGCAGGCCTTGCTGGAAGTGGAACACGCCCTCTTGGAAGCCGAGCAGGTCTTGCTTGCCGCCGAGAACGAAGATTTAAAGAGGTCGATCGACGCATCGGAAGCCGCTCTTCGGGAGCTTCGTCGAGCATCCGACGACAAAGCCGAAGAGTTGCGCGCCCACATTCGCCAAATCTACGGCAGCTGGGCCTACCGCATTGGCCGACGACTGGGCTTGGCGCCGCCCATGATTCAGGAAAGGGATGCTGGGAAGTAGCGCCGAGACCCATCCAAAAACTTGTTCCCACCCGAACCCGCATGGTAAAAAGTCGGTAGGCCCTTTCGGGTCGTCGCCCTTTAACTGATGCATCCTACTCGGGAGTCGGACGGCCTCGACTCCGGACCTGCAGCGCAGCCGGAAGACGCGAAGCCGTTGCCGGAACGCGTTGCCGATCCTGGCCGGGCCGCGATTTGGCTCGATGTGCAGGTCTGGATCCGTGATGTCTTCGTTTCCTTGGCCATCGCGGCTATCGTCATCGTCTTTCTTTACCAACCGGTAAAGGTTGAAGGCACCAGCATGATGCCCTGGCTACAGGACCAGGAACGCATCTTTGTCAATAAGTTCGTCTACAACTTCGATGAAGTCGACAAGGGCGACGTGATCGTTTTCCGCTTTCCGCTCGATCCGCAAAAGTCTTACATCAAGAGGGTCGTGGGCGTGGAGGGAGACGTCGTGGAAATCGTTGGCGGCCAACTGTTCGTCAACGGCGAAGGGGTGGACGAGTGGTACGTTCCCGCCGAATATCGGGACCTCTCCACCCATGCCGCGGTCGTCGTGCCCGAGGACAGCCTGTACGTTCTCGGAGACCACCGGAACACCTCCAACGACAGCCGGATGTGGGGAACCGTGCCTGTTGCATTCGTCACCGGTAAGGCCGTATTCGCCTACTGGCCGTTGGACCGCTTCGGAGTTTTGGAATGAGTTTTGAAGCTCTGCTGGTGCTCGAAGACGGACGCGTCTTTCGAGGAAGAGGTATCGGCGCGCGCGTTGAACGCGCCGGTGAAGTCGTTTTCAATACGGGTCTTACCGGATATCAAGAGATCTTCACCGATCCTTCGTATAGCGGACAAATCGTCGTTCTCACTTACCCCCAGATCGGCAATTACGGCGTCAACGACGAAGACCGCGAATCGCTCAAGCCGTATCTGGAAGGCCTGGTGGTCCGCGAGTTCTCGCAGATCGCCTCAAATCGCCGTTCGCAGCAGACCGCGGATGAGTACTTGGCTCAGGCCGGCGTGCCGATTATCGGCGACCTCGACACTCGCGCACTGGTCAGGCACCTACGAGACCAAGGCGCGATGCGCGGCATTATTTCGTCGCTGGACCTCGATCCGCGCAGCCTGAAAGAGAAAGCGCGATCGATCCCGGCCATGACGGGGCTCGATCTGGCTTCCACCGTCAGCACCAAGCAGCGCTACGAGTGGACCGAGCCGGTCCCGGCTTCATCGCCTTCCGAACGCATCGAGACGGCCGAACAGAAATTTCACGTCGTGGCCTACGACTTCGGCATCAAGCACAACATCCTGCGCAAGCTGCGCGGCATAGGCGCACGCACGACCGTCATCCCGGCGGGCACATCGGCGGAAGAGGTGTTGTCGCTTAAGCCTGACGGCGTGTTTATCTCGAACGGCCCGGGCGATCCGGAGCCGCTTGAAGCGCAAGCCAAGAGCATAGGCGGCGTCATCGGACGAGTCCCGGTTTTCGGGATCTGCCTGGGTCATCAAGTGCTGGCTCTGGCTTCCGGCGCCAAGACCTACAAGTTGAAGTTCGGTCACCACGGCTGCAATCACCCGGTCCGCAACGAACTGACCGGCAAAGTCGAGATCACGTCGCAAAATCACGGTTTCGCGGTCGATCCCGATTCGCTGCCGGCCGATTTGCAGGTCACCCACATCAATTTGAACGACCAGACGCTAGAGGGCTTCCGCAGCCGCAAGGATCCGATGTTCTGCGTGCAGTATCATCCCGAAGCTGCGCCCGGCCCGCACGATTCGGCCTACCTGTTCGATGAGTTTCGCGAGTTGATGGAAACGCAGCGCTAATGCCGAAACGCACCGACATTCACAAGATCATGATCATCGGCTCGGGGCCGATCGTGATCGGTCAGGCCTGCGAATTCGACTACTCCGGTACGCAAGCCTGCAAAGCCTTGCGCGATGAGGGCTACCAGGTCGTATTGGTCAACTCCAACCCGGCCACCATCATGACCGACCCGGGGCTCGCCGAGAGCACCTACGTCGAGCCTCTTACGGTCGAGTACCTGACCGAGATCATCAAGAAGGAGCGCCCCGACGCAGTTCTGTCTACCGTCGGCGGCCAAACGGGCTTGAACGCCTCGCTGGCGTTGGCCGATGCCGGGGTGCTCGACGAGTACGGGGTCGAAATGATCGGCGCCAACCGCGACGCCATCCGCAAGGCTGAGGACCGCCAGCTCTTCAAGGCCGCGATGACCAAGATCGGTCTTGAAACGCCGAAATCGGCGCACGTTCACGACCTCGACGCCGGCCTTGAGTTTGCTGAAGAAGTCGGCTACCCGATCGTTCTGCGTCCGAGTTTCACGATGGGCGGCTCCGGCGGCGGCATCGCCTACAACCGCGAGGAGATGAACCATCTCCTGCTGCGGGCGCTCGAAATCTCGCCCGTGCACGAGGTGTTGGTCGAGGAGAGCGTCCTCGGCTGGAAGGAATACGAGATGGAGGTGATGCGCGATCTTGCCGACAACTGCATCATCATCTGCTCGATCGAAAACTTCGACCCGATGGGCGTCCATACCGGCGACTCCATCACGGTCGCGCCGGCGCAAACGCTCACCGATCGCGAGTACCAGTTCATGCGCGACGCATCGCTGGCCGTCTTGCGCGAGATCGGCGTCGACACCGGCGGCTCGAACGTGCAGTTCGCCATGGATCCGGTGTCCGGCCGCATGATCGTCATCGAGATGAACCCGCGCGTCTCGCGCAGCTCGGCTTTGGCGTCAAAAGCGACCGGTTTTCCCATCGCCAAGATCGCCGCCAAGCTCGCCGTCGGGATGCGGCTGGACGAGATCGCCAACGACATCACCAAGAAGACGCCGGCCTGCTTTGAACCGTCGATCGACTACGTGGTGGTCAAGGCGCCGAAGTGGCAGTTTGAAAAGTTTCCCGGCTCAGAACCTCTGCTCGGCATTCAGATGAAGTCGATCGGCGAGGTCATGGCCATCGGCTCGACGTTCAAACACGCGTTGTGGAAGGCGATCCGCAGCCTGGAAACCGGCCGCAAACCGGGCACGGATGTCTATGATCCGGCGCAGATTCGCAAGAAGCTGATCACGCCGACGCCTGACCGGCTGAACTACATCCGCTATGCGCTGACACGAGGTTTCACGGTCGATGAGATCCACGAACTCACCAAGATCGACCCCTGGTTCTTGGAGCAAATGCGCGAAGCGGTCGAGTTTCAAATGAAGCTCGGCGAAACCACGTTCGACCAAGTGAGTGACGAAGATCTTCGCCAGGCCAAGCGTTTCGGTTTCTCTGATAACCGCCTCGGCCGCATCTGGAACGTCAGCGAAACCGCCGTGCGCAACAAACGGAAAGAAGCCGGCATCAAAGCCGTGTACAAACGGGTCGATACTTGCGCCGCCGAATTTGAAAGCTTCACGCCGTATCTTTATTCGGTCTATGAAGAAGAGTGCGAAGCCGAGCCGACCGCCAACAAGAAAGTCATGATTCTCGGTTCCGGCCCCAACCGCATCGGACAAGGAATCGAGTTCGACTACTGCTGTTGCCACGCCTCCTACTCGCTGCAAGAGATGGGCATCGAGTCCATCATGGTCAACTGCAACCCCGAGACCGTATCGACCGACTACGACACGTCCGATCGGCTGTACTTCGAGCCGCTGACGCTCGAGAACGTCCTTAACGTCTTCGAGACCGAGAAGCCCGACGGCGTGATCGTGCAGTTCGGCGGACAGACGCCGCTCAATCTCGCCCTGCCGCTTAAGGCCAACGGCGTACCGATCGTCGGCACTGATCCCGATTCCATCGATCTCGCCGAAGACCGTGACCGCTTCGGCCGCCTGCTGGAGCAGCTCGACATCCCGCAGCCGCCTAGCGGTACGGCCACGACTGTCGAAGGGGCCCTCGCCGTCTCGCAAGAACTCGGTTATCCCGTCCTCGTCCGCCCCAGCTACGTCCTCGGGGGACGCGCGATGGTCATCGCCTACAGCGCCGCGATGATCGAAAACTACATGCGCGAAGCCGTGGCCTACTCTTCGCAGGAACGCCCGATCTTGATCGACCGCTTCCTCGAAAATGCAACGGAAGTCGATGTCGACGCTTTGTGCGACGGCGAAGACGTCCTCATCGCCGGCATCATGGAACACATCGAGGAAGCCGGAGTGCACTCGGGCGACAGCTCCTGCGTGTTGCCCTCGATGACGATCACCCCGGCCCAACTCGACACCATTCGCGAATACACCGTGAAGATGGCCCGCGCCCTCAACGTCGTCGGTTTGATGAACGTGCAGTACGCCATCGCCAACGGCAAGGTCTACGTCATCGAAGTGAATCCGCGCGCTTCGCGCACCGTCCCTTACGTCAGCAAGGCCACGGGCGTGCCCGTGGCCAAGATCGCCGTGCGGCTAATGATGGGCCGCAAGCTGGCCGACATGCCCGAATTGCCCAAGGGCGAACTCAAGCCGCATAAGGTCTGCGTCAAATCGCCCGTCTTCCCGTTCAACAAGTTCCCCGGCGTCGATCCAATTCTGGGGCCCGAGATGCGTT
Organism: uncultured Bryobacterales bacterium; assembly: GCA_946887065.1. The sequence goes on along the minus strand of CAMPKL010000161.1, from coordinate 1,136 downwards.
CCACTGGCGAAGTGATGGGCGTCGGCGAAACCTTCGGCGAAGCCTTCGCGAAGGCCCAACTTAGCGCCGGCAATCCGTTGCCGGACTCAGGCGCCGTCTTCATGAGTATCGGCTCCAAGCAGAAAGATGAAGCTGCCGCGATCGCCAAGAAATTCGCTGGCATGGGATTTGAACTCTTCGGCACGCGCGGCACCGCCGAACGCCTGCGCGCCGCGGGACTCGACTGCAAGGTGGTCTTCAAAGTCAACGAAGGACGTCCCAATGTGGTCGACTTGATCAAGGACCGCAAAATCAGCCTGATCGTCAATACGCCGGCCGGAGCCAGCGCCTTCGAGGATGAGCGCGCCATTCGCCGTGCCGCGGCGGCTCAAAACATCCCTTGCATTTCGATGCTCACCGCCGGTCGCGCCGCCGCGGAAGGCATCGAAGCCAAGCGCCAACGCACCATTCAAGTGCGATCCCTGCAGGAGTTGCATGTGACGGAAACCCCGGAAGCCGTTTCCTAGCGCTTGCTGGGGAGAGTTCGCTCCGCCTATAATCCGGCATCGACTCCTGGAGGAATCCCGATGCAACGCTTCTTCACGTTTTTGTTTACCGCGGCCTTCGCCGTCGCCCTTCCCCTGCAGGCGCAGAACCCCATGAGCCAGGAGGCGCAAGCGTCCTGGACTAGCACCAGCGCCAATCTGCTCGCCGCGGCTGAGAAAATGCCCGCCGACAAGTACGGATTCAAGCCGGCTCCCGAGAGCCAGAGCTTCGCCGACCTCGTTGCGCACACCGCTCAGTCGGCTATGCGTTCGTGCTCCGGTTTGAACGGCGAGGCCGTTCAATCGAACGCCGATGCCGCCGCCGGCAAGGATGCACTGGTGGCCGCCCTGAAAGCGGGCCTCGAACAATGCACCAAGGCCAACGCCACGCTCACCGACGCCACGGCCGCCGAAATGGTTCCGGCGGGACGCGCACAGCGCACGCGCATCGGCGCTCTTTACGGCAACACCAAACATTTGGAGCATGAGTACGCGCAGATGGCCGTTCACTTCCGCTTGAACGGTTTGGTGCCGCCTTCCAGCGACCGCAGCGGTCGCTAGTCGCGCTTCGGATTGAAACTTACGGAGGCCCGCTCGCCTGAGCGGGCCTTT
>CAMPKL010000160.1 GCA_946887065.1 uncultured Bryobacterales bacterium | reverse complement strand
AGTGGACGCCGGTCAGATAAACGGCGGAGGCGCGGGCATGATCTCCGACGCCGTCGCCAAGCGCTTCGCCCTGGTATTGTGCGAGGCCGCTCAACATGCTGATGTCTTGCTTGACGGACTCCAGCGGTTTGAGGATGCGCGGGAGTTCACGGAGCGGGCCGGGATCGGCAATACGCCAGTATTTGCTTTCGACGCCGTTCGGTATATAGACGAAAGCCATGCGAACGGGTGCCGTACCCTTTGCGGTCGGACCAGCGAAAACCGGGAACATCGCGTCGAGCGCGGGCAACGTGATTGCGGCGCCAAGGCCTCGCAGGATCGTCCGGCGGGAGAGATGCTTCTTCATACTGACGGCGCTCATCGTGTTGCCTCCCCTTCGCTGCGTCTCATCTGGAACGGCGCGCTCTCGACGATCTCGATGATCATTCTCTCAAATCGGTAGTCGTCGCCGGCGAGCTTGTTCACTACGCGATTGACGACGACGCGGTCTTCTCCGCCCACGCCGCGGCCTAGCGCATAAGTCATCATCTTCTCGGTTAGGCTGGCGGCGAACTCGCGTCGCTGGCCGCGCAGGATCTGCTTTAACTCGCTCGGCTTTCGGAAGGATTGGCCGTCGGGCAGAGTGCCGGAGGCGTCGACTTCGAATTTGCCGTCGGTGGTGCGCCAGGCGCCGATGGCGTCGTAGTTCTCTAGGCCGAAGCCCAGAGGGTCCATACGGATGTGGCAGGCGGCGCAGGTGGAACTGGCGCGGTGCGCCTCGAGCCGCTCGCGCAGCGTGGCGTTCTCGGCGACCCTTGCTTCCTCCAGCGTCGGTATGTTGGGCGGAGGCGGGGGCGGGGGAGTGCCGAGGATATTCGACAGCAGCCACTTGCCGCGCAGTACCGGGGACGTACGGTTTTCGTAGGATGTCACCGTCAGCACGCTGGCTTGCGTGAGGATGCCGCTGCGCTGCTCGCCGTTCAACTCGACGCGGCGCATTTGATGGCCGTTGATGCCCTTTATGCCGTAGTGCTCGGCGAGCCGCCCGTTGAGGAAAGTGAATTTGCCGTCGATGAAGTCGAGAATGCTGCGGTTCTCTTGGACTATGGCCGCGAAGAACAGGCGCGTCTCTTCGTCCATGGCGGCGCGCAACTCTTCGTCGAAGTCGGGAAAGCGGACGGGGTCGGGAATCACGCCATCGAGGTTGCGCGTCTGCAGCCATTGGCCGCTAAAGCTGTCGATGAAGGCCATGGACTTCTCGTCGGCGAGCATCCGCTTGACCTGGGACGCAAGGACTTCCGGACTGCGCAGCTTGCCTTCATCGGCCAGGGCGAAGAGCTTTTCGTCGGGCATGCTGGCCCACAAGAAATAGGACAAGCGCGAGGCCAACTCATGGTCATTGAGCGGCGCCGCTTCGCCAGGCTTCGTTGGGGCTGTTACGCCTTCGATGCGGTAGAGAAAGTTCGGCGATACCAGCAGCGCTTGCAGCGCCAGTTGCACGCCCTCTTCAAACGAGTCGCCGTCCGCTTGCGCGGCAGCGATCAATGCGGCATAAGGCGCGATTTCAGAATCAGTGACGGGCCTGCGGAATGCGCGGCGGGCCAATGTCTTGACGATCTCCTCACCGCAGGCGGCCGTCTGTTCGCTGCAGACAAAGATGCGTTTGTGGGTGCTGGGCAGATTCGCGGCGTCCACGTTGAACGGACCGCGCACCTCGAAGTGATCGAGGTTGGTTCGCGAACGCGTAATGGTCTGGTCCACCGGCTTACCCACGTCTTCGGGCAGAATCAAACGGATTTCGTGCTTGCCGGCGGGAAGCCGCTTGTTGAACTCAAACACGCGCTGCAGATTGGGCGCCGTGTCGACGACGGCGTCATAGATGGGCTCGCCGTTCAACTGCAGTTGAATGGGCATGACGGCATGAGGGCCGGGCCAATTGTCGGGCCGGGTTACGACAGTGAAGATCGAAAACTCGTAGTCGGCGTCGGCCGGAGCGTTGTAGGCTCCGCGTACATCGACGACGAAAGCGCCCTCGGCGACCATGAACTGCTGCATGCTTGGCTCAAGTTCACTCGGCGTCACGATTGCTTCCGAGGCGATCTTCCGCGCGGCCGCCAGGTACTTCTCCATCAGCAGCGGTGAGATCGTCAGGACATCGCCGTTGTTGTCGAAGCCGTAACCGGAATCGTCGGCGGGGAATTCATCAGAGGCGTGAATATTCAAGCCGAGCAGGTCTCGTACGGTGTTGTCGTACTCGATACGGTTGAGCCGACGGGCGGTGACGCGGCCCGGATCGACTTGGTGCGAGGCTTCTATCTTGGCGAGTTGGGCGGTGATCGCGGCGATGACCGGGGCTGCGGCCGCGGCATCGGGAGCGGGTAGGCCTGGCGGCGGCATGGAGCCGGCCTTGAGTTGGGTGCGGGCTTTTTCCCAACCGCCATAATCGGTCGGATCGAGCGTGGTGAGATCGAGGCCGCCGACCTTCGCGGTGCTGTTGTGGCAGGCGGCGCAGTATTGAGAAACGAAAGGGCGGACCGAACTCTCGAAATCGGGGGACGTCTGCGCCGCTGCCGCGGCAGCCAATAGAAACGCCCCTACAAGCAGCCTGGACACAAATCTGCCGTTAACGATCACGGACTCAATTATAGGGTCAGCACCGATCGCCTTCAATGGCGGACCAGGGGGATTCACATTCTGACTATACTGACGAGCAAATGAAGCTTCTTACAGCCTTGCTGGCCTCCCTGATCCCGCTGAGTTCCCAGGCCGCCCTGAATATCTATTGGATTGATGTCGAAGGAGGAGCGTCGACGCTGGTGGTGACCGACGCAGGTCAGTCGGTGTTGATGGACTCGGGTTATGCGGGACTCAGCAATCGCGATGTGGATCGGGTTGAGCACGTCGTGAAACACGAGGCGGGGCTGGGCCATATCGATTACTACTTGACCTCGCACTTTCACGGCGACCATGTCGGCGGGCTGACGGGACTCGCCGAGCGCGTGGAGATTCGCAGCTTCATCGACCATGGCGAGAGCGTGGAGTTGGGAAGCGTCGGAGGGAAGGCTATCTGGGAGGCTTATCTGGCGGTCGCGGGCGACAAGCGGCGCGCGGTGAAGCCGGGGGACACGCTGGCGCTCGAAGGCGTCGAGTTTGTTTTCGTCGCGAGTAATGGGGAAACGCTGCAGCAGGCTTTGCCGGGCGGCGGTGGGGCAAACGCATTATGCGCGGCGTATGAGCCGAAACCGGACGATCAGGGCGAGAACGGCCGGAGTCTCGGATACTTTTTGAAGTCGGGGGACTTCGAATTCGTTAATCTGGGCGATCTTTTTTGGAGCTTCCAGCATAGGCTGGCGTGCCCGGTTAGCGTGATCGGCGAAGTGGACATCTATCAAGCCGCACATCACGCAACCCGCGACGACGTTTTGCCGCAGCAGCTTTGGCCGATGCGCCCAACGGTTGCGGTGGCGAACAACGGTCCGGTGAAAGGCGGCGGAGCGCAGGCGATTGAGTACTTGAAGCAATCGCCGGGCCTCGAAGATCTGTGGCAGTTGCACAAAGTGCTGGCGAACGATGCCGAGCACAACGCTGCGGAGGAGCTGACGGCAAACTTGGGCGCGACCGATGGTTGCCAAGGCCACTGGATCCACGCGCGGGTCGAAGGCGGCTCCTACACGGTGACCAACAGCCGCAACGGTTTCTCGAAGACTTACGCGGTGAAGTAAGTTATCTGGGTGCGAAACGGCTCAGGTCGCCGATGAGGTCGCCGACGAAGACACTGTCGTTGCCGCGGGAGGGCGGCACAGTTTTCAAGGCGGTGCGGGCGTAAAGCACTGAGATCGGGTCTTGGTAGATGCGTACCCAAGGTGAGGCGTCGACGGCGGCCAGCGTGGCGGCGTCGCCGGCGGGGACAAGGATGTGGGTGGTGTCGTAATCGCGCGCCGCCGAGATGTCGCGGGGCCCGGTCCAAAAGCGAAGATGGTTGGCGCGCACGGAGGCGGGGAAGAGGGTTTCGAAACGACCGTCCATGGAGACCCGCACGTTGGGGTAGAGCGACCAAGAGATGAATTCGCCCCAGTGGAGCGGGCACCACAGATTAATCGGCTGTTGCATCTCGGCCAGTAGCGACACTGCGCCTATTGGATAGTGGCTCGGACCTTCCGGTGCGCCGACCGCGGCGTTCCAACCAGGGACTCGGGGCCTCAGAGTCTGGCCGCCGGTCGTGAACGCCAGCGCGATCAGCGTCAAGGTGGCGGCCGCAACACCCGCCGGCATGAGCAGGCAGAAGAAGTCGGCCAACCGCCGAGGAATTTCGTAGTGGGGGATGAGCCGGAGGAATTCGGCTCCCCCCAACGCGAGCATCGTAATGAGAAAAAAAGGCGCCAGCGTGACGTGGAGAAAGCCCTGGACGGCAGTGGCTGCGAGCAGGATCAACGCTCCAGGAAAGCGCCGGTCGCGCCAGGCGTTAACGGCCGCCGCGGAAACCGTGGAGCAGGCCAGCCCCGCGTAGGTCCATGCAAAGATCGGACCATTGCCGAAGACGTTGCCCCATGCGCCGATCTCGGCACGAGACATGGTCCAGGCTTCAACGATCTTTGGCAGGAACCGCCATCCGTACGGATTGAGGAAAAGGGCGCCAAGACAGAAGAGCGTGACGATTGAGAGTTCAATGGCTTGGCTCTTGCGCCGCTCGGCGATGAACCACAGCAGGTGAACCCCTATGGCGAAGAGACCCAGGACGAAGCCGCCATGCATGTTGATCCAAACGGCAAGAAGGGGCGGCAACAACCAAGGCGCGCGTGTTGAGGGGAATCGCCGGTAGCCGTCCAAGATCCAAAGAAACGCCACGTAACCGAGAACGCTGAACGCATGGCAGCGGACGGTTGAGATGTAGGCGTCAAGCAGCAAGTAACAGGCGGGTAGGCCGAGCAGGAAAAGGATGCCCGCTGATCGCCGCGGCTCTTGGTCCTCTGACTCAAGTCGATGAATCGCGGCTGCCATGGTCAATGTCATGGCCAGCAAAAATATCTTCAGTGCGAAGAGACTCCAGTCTCCCCAGGTGGTCAGTAGCCGATAGAACAGAATCCCGGAACCCCACTCGTGGTCAATCCACGGGGCGCCAGGGGCGGTGTAGGAGAACACGTCGGCCCGGGGGGAAGAACCCTGCCCGGCGAGAGCGCCGAATGAGAGAACGCCCCACAGATCGAAGTCCGCGACATTGCGGAGGAGCAGGAAATAGATCGTAGCGAGCGTCAGCGACGCCAGGACGACTCGAAAGTAAAAGTCGCGGCCCAAGCCTGAGGGCCGACCTGGTGGAACGGAGGGTTGGAGCATTCGCGGAGACCCGGCGAATGCGCAGGCTCCCTGCTAGCATAAAAAATTCGGTCCTCGGCGCGGTAGCCAAGTGGTAAGGCAGAGGCCTGCAAAGCCTTTATTCGCCGGTTCGATTCCGGCCCGCGCCTCCAGAAGATACTTGCTGCCGCCCGTTCACTGCTGCTGAGAGTTCCAAATGCAACTACGGGTGATGACCTATAACATTCACCGGGCGATCGGCGTAGACCGCCGGTTTCGCCTGGATCGTATCGCCGGAATCATCGGGCATTACTCGCCGGATCTCGCCTTGTTGCAGGAGGTCGATTACGGCGTGCCCCGCTCTCAAGAATTGGACATGGCGAAAGAGCTCGCGGAGAAGTTGGAGTATCCGCACTACGCGCTGGGTCTGAATACCACCCTGCGGCAGGGACGTTGGGGGAATGCTACGTTGAGCCGTTACCCGATTGTGAACCGGAGCAATATCGACCTGACCGTCGATGTCCGCAAACGGCGCGGCTGCCAGCATACGACGATCCTGGCGCAGAAGGTCGAGGGTTATGAGCATCCGATTGAGGTCTTCAACCTGCACTTGGGTTTGTCGGCGTGGGAGCGGCAGCGCCAAGTCGGCATCTTGGCGCAGGCGCCGGAGTTTGCGGCCGTAAGCCGAGAGAGCGCCTGTTTGATTGCCGGGGACTTCAACGACTGGCGTTCGATGTTGCACCCGGTGTTCGCGGACGTGTTGGGCTTCGACTGCGTCACCCACAAGCCGGGAGCGTACCAGACGTCGTTGCGAACCTACCCGTCGTTCTCGCCGCGCGGGGGGCTGGACCGCATCTACTATAGGGGACCGTTGAAGTCGGACCTGGCGCACGCCTGCCGCTTGGCGGTGTCCAGGGTAGCCAGCGATCACCTGCCGGTGATCGCTGACTTTGAGTTGAGTTAGGCAGGCTAACGAATCAGGGCTAGCTTGCGAATGGGCAAGACAGCATTGGGATTCAGGGTCATTCTGATGGTGGAATTGCCGCCTAGCAGAAGGCTGTCACTGAGTATTTGCCCAACGATTTGGGTTGTGCTGCCCGGGGTGCCTTGCAGCGAGACCGTCTGATAGGCCGAACTGCCGGCCAGGTCCGACTTATTCGGCAAGAAAGAGTTGGTGAAATAGAGGGTTCCCGCGATGGTGAGGCCGCCGCCCCCCTGCATCAGGTGGGTTTGCGCGAAGTTCGTATTCCGGCTATTCATGAAAACCACTCCGAAGTACGGGGCGGTCTCGGGCGGTCCCTGAAAACAGTTTCCCGTGCAGGCCACGGTCTGACCGGCGACTGTTAGGTTCTGACTGTAGGAGACGCCGCCGATTTGGCCGGCATTGGAACGAATTTCAACGATGTCGTTGGCGGCGGCAGGCTTGTTGTAAATGACGACTCCGCAGAAGAAAGGAGCAGTCGGCGCGCAAGGCTTCTTCATGTGAACGATGCCATTAGCCTCGACGTGGAAGCCGCCGCCGTCTATGTAATACAGGCCGGGCGAAAAGAGGGCCATTTCGTTCTTGATCGTGATCCCACCTGTGTACTCGCCGGGATAATAGACCCAGCATTTTTGGCCCGCAGGGAGCGGGCATCCTTCCGGATCAGCTGCTCCCGCTCCGGACGCGGTGACTTCCTGGCGTGTAGGGTGGCCGCCGCCGGGATTCGCCGGCTCGAGACCAACCGGCATGGGAACCGCCATGGGATCATCGATCGGCAATGTTTGAATATAGGTACCGTCTCCGGCGGGGAGAATTGTTCCGCCCGGGTAACCGTTCGAAGTAGCTGAAAAGTTAAACGGTCCGCCATGGTTGCCTAACTCGCCGCCGGAGCCATTGCACCCAAGCAGCGTTCCGCCGGGCCCGGCGCCGCTCAGATCGATGATGTTCGAACCGCCGCCGCCGCCCTGCACCGCAAAGGACGTCAAGCTACTGGAGTTCACCTGAATGCTTCGTGGAGGGCCGCCGCAGATCTGAATGGTCGGATTGCCGTTGATAGCCATCGCCTCAGGCCAATCCGGGTGCATGACGAGAATCGGGACTGGGGAGACTTCGATTAAGATTGCGGCCACGCCGCGCGCTCTGACGGTGGCGCCTAGGCCGCCAACGAGTTGAGTTAGGCCAGAACTGAAGGGGCGCGAGATCGTCACACCGACAATCGCCGGCGTCTCGCCGCTGAGACC
>CAMPKL010000159.1 GCA_946887065.1 uncultured Bryobacterales bacterium | reverse complement strand
TATCGACCTGTAGCGTCTCGCTCCCCTTCAAATGAAACGTGATGAAGTCGCCGCCCGCGTGGATAAACGCTGTCCCTGGGCCGGTGAGCTTCTGTAGGATGAAGCCCTCGCCGCCGAACAGGCCAGCTCCGATCTTTTTCGTAAATGCAATACCTAGTTGGACCGTCGCCTCCGCAACGATAAAGCCGTCACGCTGACATAGTACGGTCTGACCGGCAGCCAACTCGAAGGCCTGGATGCGTCCGGGGAAATCGCCGGCGAAGCCCACCTCGCCGGGTCCGCCTGACGTTTTGAAGTGCGTTAGGAAAAGCGATTCTCCGGTCAGCTTGCGCTTTAGGGCGCCCATCAACTTGCCGCCCAATCCCTCTCCGGTCATCTTCGTTTCCCACGAAACGTCAGGGGTCTTGTAGACCATCTTGCCGGCTTCGGCGATGATCTCTTGCCCTGGCTTCATGTGGATCCGAACCACCTCCAGGTTGTCGCCCTGGATCTCGTATTCCAATGGAGCCGCAAGTACGGGAGCAGGTCTTGTAGCCGCAGCCGCGCCGCCGCTGAGAGAGGCGCCGCAGCTGGCGCAAAAGGCCGCCGCATCGTCCATTTGAGAGCCGCAATTCGTGCAAAAGGCCATAGAGCGCAAGGATATCATGAGCCGCTCGAAGCGCCCAAGAAGAGTGACCTCAAACCTTAAGCCAATATTCCAAAAAGCTTCACCGTCCCTTAATCAGGCTGTCACACCGGGCTGCGTACCTTGAAAGCATAAAGATGCCGAAAATCGCGGTAATCGAGGACGACACCGATCTGCTTGCACTGCTGCGGCACCGGCTCGAACAGGCCGGCTATGCCGTCGCTACCCGCGAAACCGGAGACCGGGCGGTGGAGTTTCTGCGTCAAAGCAAAGCTGATCTAATTTTGCTCGACGTCATGTTGCCCGAACAAGACGGCCTCGACATTTGCCGGCACGTTCGGGCTGATCAGAACTTGAAGTCGACGCCGATCATCTTCCTGACGGCGCGTTCCAGTGAAACCGACCGCGTACTCGGACTGGAACTCGGCGGCAACGACTATCTCGTCAAGCCCTTTTCGGTCCGCGAACTACTGGCGCGCATCAAAATTCACTTGCGGGAAGCGCCGCGCAAGACGGACCTGATCAAGGCCGGTCCGATCGAGCTTAACCGCACGCAGTTTACCGTGCAAATCAACGGCAGCCCGGTGTCGCTGACTGCCACCGAGTTCCGCTTGCTTGAACACCTGATGAGCTATCCGGACCAGGTCTTTTCGCGCGAGCGCCTGTTGGATGCGGTATGGGGCCACGGCAAGGACGTTATGGAAAGAACCGTGGACGCCTGCATCGTGCGGCTGCGCAACAAGGTCGAATCCGAACCGTCGAATCCGCGTTGGATCCAATCTCTGCGCGGCGTCGGCTATACCTTTCGCGCCTAGAAGGACGAACGGACCGTTTTGATTCAAGTTTCACCTTTCTGTCTTCGAGCCGTCATCGTCCAGCCAATATCTTGGTCACTTGACGCGCTGGCGGTTCTAGATCCGGCACAGACCGGTGAAGACAAGACCGCGAACCCCGAGGAAAAACTGAATGCATAAAAGAGTTTTCATCCGACTGCTGATTGCCCTGAGCCTGGCCTTAGCGACGTTGTCGCCCGCACTGGCGCAGTCGTCCGTCGCCATCGTGAACGGCGCCAGCTTCAAGCCATCCTTCCCGGTGTCGCCCGGTTCGTGGGCGTCGGCGTTCGGCGATTTTGCATCCGTCGGCATAACCACGGAAACCCAGAACGGCGTTTTGCCGGTGCCGACTGCGCTCGGCGGCGTTCAGGTCCTGGTGGACAATGTCCCGGCGCCGTTGAACTACGTCGGCCCGAGCCAAATCAACTTCGTGGTTCCTGCAGGTACTGCCGAAGGGAAACATCCGCTGAAGATCACCGTGTCGGGACTGACGACATTCGACGGCTTTATCAACGTTTGGCCCGTCAGCCCCGGCATCTTCATCAAGAATCCAGCCGACGTCTTGCAGCCTGGCGCGGTACTCAATCAAGATTTCTCCGTCAACGGTCCGAACAACCCCGCGCAACGCGGCGAGGTTGTGCAGATCTACGGAACGGGCGGAAACTTCGCCAACTTTCCTAACCCGAGCGGAGCCGCCGCCCCGGGCGCGCCAAACCTCATCCTCACCGGCACGATGCCCAAGGTTTACGTGTCGGTCGCCGAAGCGGGTGTTCAGTTCTCCGGTCTTGCCCCCGGCTTTGCCGCGCTTTGGCAAATCAACGTCGTCGTTCCGAATCAGTCGTTCATCTCTGGTCAAGTGCCTCTCTTTATTGAGGCCTCGACCCTCGGCAGCAACGTGGTCTCGATATGGGTCGCTGAATAACCAAGCCGCCCAATCTTCTTACTGTGTTTTTACTTTTAGCGAATAAGCGAATGAAACGAATTTACTTAGCGATGGCTATCGCTCTACTCATAGCCAATATCTCTCCGCCGGCGTGGGCGCAGTCCGCGGGCGGCACTATCCTCGGCTTCGTCTTTGACGGCAATAGCGGCGAACCCGTACGCGGAGCGAAGGTCTCGGTTGAAGGCCAGCCGGAACTCACCGCGGTGACCGACCTGGACGGCACTTACCAATTCAAGCTTCCGGCGGGAACGTACGCCGTCGCCGTCACGGCGCCGAACTACCTCCCGGCAAAAGTCGATGGCGTCGCCGTCACGGCAGGCGAGACTGCCGACGGCAGCTTGGTGCTGGCGACTGAAGGCAACATTACGACCGTCGAGGTAGTTGAAACCATCGACGCGCCGATGGCGACTGCCGCGGCGGTCCTGCTCGAGCGAAAGCTCGCGCCGGTCGTGAGCGATAGTCTGTCGACGGAGGAAATCTCCAAATCGACCGCCTCCGATGCAGCCGGAGCCGTCGAGAAGGTCACCGGAGTGTCCGTCGTCGAAGGCGGCTACGTTTACGTACGCGGATTGGGCGAACGCTACAGCAGCACGATGCTCAACAATTCGATGCTGCCAACTACAGAGCCCGAGCGGCGCGTCGTACCTCTCGACTTATTCCCGGCTTCTCTGCTCAGCAACGTGAAGGTTTTGAAGACCTATACCCCGGACATGCCGGGCGAGTTCGCCGGCGGCGTCGTCCAGCTCGAAACCGTTGAGTTTCCGGACCAGAAAATCTTCACAGTCGGCGCGAGTGTCGGATTCAATTCTCGAAGCACATTCCAAGAAGGCAGGAGTTACCCCGGCGGCGGAAGCGATTTCTGGGGCTTCGACGACGGAGGCCGCGATCTGCCGTCGCTCGTGCCCGAGGACGGTCGAATTTTCCCCGGCGCGTACACGCCGGAAGAGTTCCAACAGATCGGCCGTTCGTTCTCGAACAACTGGGAAACGACGCCGAAAGACAGCTTGCGCCCCTGGGTCGGTTATTCGGTGGCCGGCGGCAACACTTGGGGCAAGTTGGGCGTCGTCGGCGCCGTGACGTTTTCCAACAAGATTCAGCGCCAATCCGAGTTGCTTCGTTTCCTGGTCAACACGGGCGGCGGCCAGGCCGGAATCTTTACAGACTACCCCGACTACGAGTCCGATACCGAATCGTCTCGGCTGGGAGGCGTACTCAATCTGGCGTACTCGATCAACCCCTCCAACAAGTTGATCTTCCGCAACACGCTGACGCGCGAGAGCGACAAAGAGGCCCGCGTCATCGAAGGACTCAACGGCGGCATCGATACCCGCATTCGCAACGAACGTTTGCGCTGGGTAGAACGGTCCTTGTTGTCGCACGGCCTGGAGGGCGAGCACTTCTTTACTGGGCTAGGCAACAGCCTGCTGAACTGGCAGTTCACGTACTCCAAGAGTTCGCGCGACGAACCCGACATGCGCGAAGTCGTCCGCGCCCTCCACGACGACGGGCCAGCCACCTTTTTGGCGTCTCCGCAGTCCGGTACGCGCTTCACCAACAATCTCGAGGACCGCATCCTTGAACCGCAGGTCAGTTGGTCGACGCCTTTCTACCGCAACTCCTTCAGCGGCAGCATTGAGGTCGGCTTCCGCGGTACATTCCGCGACCGCGACTTCTCGGCCCGCCGCTTCCGCTTCGTGCCGCTGCGGCTGTTCGAGCTCGATCTGAGCCTTCCCAGCAATCAGTTGTTCGCGCCGGAAAACATCACGCCGACTCTGTTCCAGATTCGCGAAAACACGCGCAGCACCGACCAGTACGAAGCTTCCATGGACGTCTACGCCGGCTATGCGCTGCTGGATCTTTCGTTCGGCGGCAAGTGGAGAGTGGTGGGCGGCGTTCGCGTCGAAGACGCGGAGATCCTGGTCGAAACACTGGATCCGTTGATACCAGGCGCCGTGCCGGCGATCTCCCGCCTGGCCAACACCGATCCTCTGCCCGGCATCAACTTGGTCTACGCGCTGTCGCAAAAGTCGAATTTGCGCTTCGGCTATAGCCAAACGCTGTCGCGACCGGACTTCCGCGAGTTGTCGCCCTTTGACTTCGTCAACGTTCTTGGCGGCTACAGCTTCGCCGGCAACCCGGACCTGGTTCGGGCCAAGATTCAGAACTTCGACGCCCGCTGGGAACACTTCTTCGGCGGCGACCAAGTGGCGGCGGTCAGCTACTTTTACAAAGACTTCACAGACCCGATCGAGGTCACCATTCAACCGACCACAGGCGACCTGCGGCAGACGTACATCAATGCCGAAGGCGGCACGAACCAAGGCATCGAGCTGGAATACCGGCGCACCCTGGGTTGGATCAAGCCGAGCCTCAATCAATTCAGCCTGCAGGCCAACCTGACGCTCGTCGATTCCGACGTCCAACTCGGGGAAGCTCAGCGCGACCTGCTGACCTCGCTGAACCGGCCGATGATGGGCCAGTCGCGCGTCATCTACAACGTCGTCACCGAATGGCTGAAGCCTCGCTGGCGCAGCAATGCGCGTTTTTACGTGAATCACGTGTCGCGCCGAATCACAGACGTCGGCGCCATCGGCTTGCCCGATGTCTACCAGGAAGGCAATACCTTCCTCGACTTCGTCTATCAGTACAACATCAGCGAAGAGCGCGACTGGAACATTCGTTTCAGCGCGGAGAACCTAACCGACAACCATTTCGAGTGGACCCAAGCGGATATTCTGCAGCGCAGTTATCGCCTGGGCAGAACCTACAGCGTAGGCATGAGCTATTCCTTCTTCTAGGGAACGCGATGGGGAGACCGCTTCGAACGACAAGAACTTCAGGAGAAATCATGTACGTGCGATCAACAGTTAAGTACGCAATTCTTGCCGCCGCTCTCTGCCTTGGCCTGCAAGCCGCGGAGCGCGGAGCACAACCCCGCTTTGCTTCCCTCAGCTCCGGCGACGCCGCCAAAGCCCTCACAGGCTTCGAGCAACTCGGAACTTCCGCCGCCCTGTGGGCCTGGAGCGATAAATACGTCTACCAGCCGGGCCAGCAACTGACTCTTCGCTGGACGATCAAGCCGAACAACGATCTTTACCCCTACACCATCGTCGCCTACCGAGTGAACAACCAAACCGGCGCGAAGACTTACCTGTCGACCGGCAATTCGACGGCTGCCGACATCTTCGGCAAGACATTCTCGCAGGGTTTCGATATCGTGCGGCTGCCCGAAGCCGAGAAGGCTATCTTGGCCGGCTCCGGCGGGATGTTCCCGGCGATTACGATTCCCAACGAGTTGGGCATGCACACGATCGTTATCGAGCTGCGCGAGTATACGGGCGGCCGGGTAGTCAAGGCTGCCTACTGGAAGATCGGCGTCGTCGACGGTTTTGAAGACATCACAGGCTCGCTGACTACCGCGAAGACATTGGTCAATACCAAAGCCTATCGCCTCAGCGGACTCTACATTGTTCGTGACGGCGGCGTGCTGACGATCGAGCCCGGCACGTTCGTGATCGGCCAACCCGGTTCACAACCGCCCTCAGCGATCATCATCGGCAACACCGGCCGCATTGAAGCCGCCGGAACGCGATCGCGCCCGATCATCATGACTAGCTCGGTGCAGTTCGGACAACGCCGCGGCGGCGACTGGGGCGGTCTGGTGATGCTGGGCAAGGCTCCTTCCAACTGGCCGCAAGGCACAGGCAGCATCGAGGGCTTGCCCCCGGAGAGCTATACCACCTACGGCGGAACCGATCCGGCTCACAACTGCGGCACGCTCAGCTACGTGCGGCTTGAGTTTGCCGGAGCCGAGTTGCGCCCCAACGACGAAATCAACGCCTTCACGTTTGGCGCTTGCGGCGCCGGCACCACGGCTCATCACTTGCAGTCTTCGTACGGACTCGACGATAGCTTCGAATGGTTCAGCGGCACGATGAACGCGAGCCACTTGCTCTCGACTTACCCGCGCGACGACCACTTCGACGGACAAATCGGTTGGACGGGCAAGGTGCAGTACTTCGTGGGCGTCGGCAATCTCGACAACACCAATCGCGGCTTCGAGATGGACAACAACGAGAACGATTTCGGCGCCGCGCCGAGGACGAAACCGACCTTCTTCAATGGAACGCTGGTCGGCGTCGGCAACTCCTTTGCGGACGGCGTGGATGAAGGCTCGGTTTCCGGCATGTATCTGCGCCGGGGCGCCGGCGGCTCTTACAACAACATCGTCATCTACAACTGGGTCGACAACGGCGTCCATATCGACGGCGACGTCACGCAAGCCCAGCTGGGATCCCAACTGAACTTCAACGGCATTATGATGTGGATGAACGGCGGCGCCAGCGGCACAGTCAATAACCTCAGCGGCCAGGTCTCAGCGCTGGGCCAGACGTACTTCGCCACGGCGCCCAACGTCTTCGTCGCCAACCCGATGCTCCGCAATCCGCTGGAGTACAGCAATCCTGATTTCCGTCCGCTTTCGGAGTCGCCGGTGTTCGATGCGAACTGGATCCTGCCTCCGGACGACGGCTTCTTCGATCAGTCCGCCACGTTCAACGGAGCGTTCGGCGACGAGAACTGGATGGAGGAGTGGACCAACCCCATTCAAGAACAAGACATGGCCCCTTAGGCTGCCCTCAAGTCTCGACTTTCGCTCAATCGCTATACGCGCCCTTGCCCCTCGCTTGGCAAGGGCGCTTTTTTGTCTAGCCTATGCGCCGGACGGCGGCGCCCACTCCCGCCAGCTTCTCTTCCAGCCGCTCGTAGCCGCGGTCGAGATGGTAGACGCGATCGATGACGGTCAGGCCCTCGGCGGCGAGCGCGGCGAGAACCAAACAGGCGCTCGCTCTCAAGTCCGATGCCATCACCGTCGCGCCCGAAAGCCGCTTGCCGCCGCGAATCGTGGCGCAATTACCGGCGAGTTCAATCTCGGCGCCCATGCGGGTCAACTCGGCCACATGCATAAAGCGATTCTCGAAAATCGTCTCCACGACGTGAGAGTCGCCGGACGCCGCCGTCATCAGCGCCATCCATTGCGCTTGCATGTCCGTCGGGAAGCCTGGATGTTCTTCGGTCGTGACGTCGACCGGCCTGATCTCGCCTCGGCGGCT
>CAMPKL010000158.1 GCA_946887065.1 uncultured Bryobacterales bacterium | reverse complement strand
CGGAGGCATGCGAAAACCTTCTTTGTCGCTGCGGACACGGGCCAGCAACGCGCTGGCTTCCGCATCGCCCGGAACTACCACGGCGCCGGAATAACCGCCCTTGAGAGCATCCTCACGGCGGTCAAGGCGCAAACCGCTCATCTGCTGCGAAGGACCGTGGCAGGCGTAGCAGCGTTCATGGAAGATGGGTTCGATCTGGGACGTAAAATCCGCTGCCGGCAAACAGGGAGACAAAAGGAGTCCAATCGCCGCAACAAGCCTTAGCTGCACGAATGAGAGTATAACCGGCCTGGCACGGCCTGACGAGACTACTTCCCGCCGCTAAAGCGCGTCACGATGACGATGCCGCTCGTTACCAGCCCTGCTCCTAGAAGCAAACCGGGGTTGATTGTCTCGTCGAACATGTAGGAGCTCAAGAACACCCCAAAGAACGGCACCAGGAAGGCGAACATCGATAACACGCCGGCGGCGTGCTTTTGCAGCAGCTGTGTCCAGGTAACAAAGCAGAACCCGCCGATGATCGCGCCCTGGTAAAGGATTGCGGCCACTGGCGGCCAAGTGACGGGTTTCAACAAAGGCGGCTCCAGCAGCAGCGCGAAAAACAGAAACACCGGCAGGGCGAACGACATCTGCCAGACCACTGGCTTGAAGGTATTCACTCGTTGAACCAAACGCCGCGTGTAGAGCGAGCGCGTCGCCAGCAGGGCGGCTGAAAGGATCAGGATTAGGTTGCCGGCGATCGGGTTCGGGGCCAGTGCGGCGTCGGGCCTACCCGTCGCAACGTAGCTCATGCCGATTACCGCCAACGCCAGGCCGAGCAGCCGGCGGAAGTTGAGGTTGTCTTCGCTGTCGACGAAATGACCGAACAGATTCGTGAACACCGGATGGGAGTTCAGCAGCACGACGCCGTAGGCCGGCGATGTGAGGCTGACTCCTAGGTTCAAGCAACTGATCTGTGCGGCGAACAGGAATCCCAATATGACCGCGGAACCCCGGTCCTCTCGTTCGGGCAATAGCTCCGCACGTTTGATCCAGGCCCAAATCAGGACCGTCGCGGCGCCCACCATGAATCGCCAGAAGGCGCTCCAGAAGGGAGGCAAAGTGCCCAGGCCCAATTTGATCGCAACCACATTGCCGCCCCACAGGATCGAGACCCACAGAGCCAGCATGCCGCTGGAGAAACTAAGAGGTTGCGGTTTCATACACCGGTAGCTCGAAGCCGATCCTGCCGGCCTCGGAGCGTCCTGTCCTTAACGTGCTGCGTCGCGCAAGATCTCGATCACGTGCCGCGGACGGCGTTTGGTGAAATGGGAGATCTGTTGGCGGCAAGAGACTCCGGTCACGGCAATCTCCGTATCGCTGTCCGCGGCCTCGACAGCGGGGAATAAGCGTTCCCGTCCAATCTTTTCGGAGATGTCGTAGTGCTCCCTCTCAAATCCAAACGATCCGGCCATGCCGCAACAACCGGAATTGACTTCGTCAACCTGACAATCCGGAATCAGGCGCAAAGCCTGCAGCGTCGGGGCCGTGCCGATATGCGCTTTTTGGTGACAATGACCGTGCAGCAGTACGCCCTTTAGCGGCTTTAGTTTGAGATCGAGATCGCCTTTGCGGTTCTGCTCAACAAGGAACTCATCAACCATCCAAGCGTTCTTGGCAACGCCCTGCACGGCATCGCCCTTAACCAGGTCGAGATACTCGTCCCGCAGCGTCAGCAGGCAGCTCGGTTCGACGCCCAGGACGGGAATGTTGTTCTTGGCGTAACGCGAAAGCAGATGGACATTTTGCTCGGCTTGTTTGCGGGCGTCCTCAAGCAATCCCTTGGAAATCATCGGGCGTCCGCAGCAAACCTTTTCAGCCAGCAGGACGTTGTAGCCCGCTGTTTCGAGCAGTTCGACGGCGGCGCGTCCTACTTCGGGGTAGTTGTAGTTAGTGAAGCAGTCATTGAAGAACGCGACCTGTCCCTTGGCGCCGCCTTGACTGCCGCGCTTGGCGAACCAAGCGGCGAGCGACTGCGGCGCGAACGGCGGCAAGTCGCGGCGAGCGTCGACGCCGAGTAGGGCTTGGTTGAGGGCTTTGAGAGGGCCGAGCTTCAGCGACCAGTTGGCCAACCCGGCAAAGCGCGATCCCCATTTGTTGATGGTCTCCGCGGCTCCGAAGAACTTGGCTCTTATGGGCGTGCCGTGCTTCTCGTAGTAGTGCGCCAGGAACTCGTACTTAATCTTGGCCAGATCAACGTTGGAGGGGCACTCGCGCTTGCAGCCTTTGCACTCAAGACACAGATCGAGCGCCTTGTACATGCGCTCGGACGTGAACTCCTCGTGCGGCAAATTGCCGGATAGCGCGGCGCGCAGCAGGTTCGCTCGTCCGCGTGTCGAATGCTCCTCTTCCAAAGTGGCGTGATAGGAAGGGCACATCGTGCCGACCATGCGCTTGCGGCAGACCCCTGCGCCGTTGCACATCTCCACCGCGCGAGCGAATCCGCCGTCGCGAGAGAAGTCGAGGTGCGTTTTGATCTGTACGGTCTGGTAGGAGCCGCCATAGCGAAGGTCCTCGGTCAACTCGGGCGCATTGACGACTTTGCCGGGATTGAGGATGTTGTCCGGGTCCCAAAGCTTCTTGAGTTCGAGGAAGCCCTTATAGATGTCGTCGCCGAACAGCCAGCGGTTGTACTTCGAACGCGCGATGCCATCGCCGTGCTCGCCGCTCATCGAGCCGCCGTGCTGCATCACAAGCTGGAAGACCTCGTCGGCGATCGTGGCCATCTTGGTCACCTCCGCCGGATCTTTCAAATTGATCATCGGGCGGATATGCAAACAGCCCACCGAGGCGTGGCCGTAATAGCCGCCCTGGGCATTGTGCTTGTCGAGCACGCCGGAGAACTCGCGCAAGAATGCAGGCAGTTCCTTGAGCGGCACCGCCGGGTCTTCCACAAACGCCACGGGCTTGTGATCGCCGCGGATGCTCATCATGATGCCCAGCGATTCCTTGCGTGTTTGCCAAATACCTAACTGCTGCTTGGCGTCGGTGACTTCCAGATGCCCGTAGCCGTGGCCCTTGCTCTCGAGCAGCAGCCGCAGCTTGTGGACCTTGTCGGCGACTTCGGCATCGCTCTCGCCGTAGTACTCAGTCACCATCAACGCTTGCGCTTCGGGATCGACGAAGGCGATGCGGTCTTTGAACTCGTCGAGTTTGCGAGCCTTCGAAAGAATAAATCCGTCGATCAGCTCGCACGCCGCCGGGCTCGTTGCCATGATTTCATCCGTGGCGTCGACCGCGTCGAACAGCGTCTTGAAGTGCGTGACCAGGATCGCCTTGTGACGCGGCGCCGGAACGATGCGCAGCTTGGCCTCGACGATCACGCCCATCGTGCCTTCGCTGCCGATCACCACGCGGGCTAGGTTGAACGGCCCGGGCTTGGCCGAGTAGCCGGCGCCGTAGTGTCCGTTGTTGCGGACGAGTTCGTCTAAGTTGTAGCCGCTAACGCGCCGCAGAATTTTGGGAAACTTTTCGAGCGTCAGCTCGCGGTACTTCTCGCCCAGCGCCAACGATTCGCGGTACAGCTTCGCCTCGAACGAGTCGCCCCGCGTGAGGCCCTCAAGGCTGCCGTTCTCGACCGGGCGGAACCACGCCTCCGAGCCGTCCGACAGCACGACCTTCAGTTCGATCACGTGATCGATCGTCTTGCCGTAGAGAACCGAGTGCGAGCCGGCGGAGTTGTTGCCGACCATCCCGCCAAGCGTGGCCCGGCTGGCCGACGAAGTCGCCGGGCCGAACTGAAAGCCCAGCGGACGCAAGTGCCGCCCAAGCTGATCCTGCACGACGCCGGGCTCGACCCGAACCCATTGCTCCTCGACGTTCGTTTCGAGGATCCGGTTCATGTACTTCGAGAAGTCGATATGGACCGCTTCGCCGACGGTCTGTCCCGAAAGACTCGTCGCCCCGCCGCGCGGCAAGATCGGTATGCGGTGCTTAGCGGCAATGCGCACCGATTCGACGACGTCTCCCTTGTGGCGCGGAATGACGGCCCCGATCGGCTCGATCTGCCAAGCGCTGGCGTCCGTCGAATACAAGACCCTCGAGTACGCATCGAAGCGGACTTCCCCTTCGACCGCCCCGCGAAACGCGGCCTCCAACTCTTGACGTTGCGACATGTGATTCCGGCCTAGCCTGACGGCGCGCCGCTCTCTTTATCGTCCCAAATTTGCGAAGGGCATGAACTGCGACAGATATCGCGCGCTCTGTCGCAGCGACTCGTGCCGCGCCTGCAGCGTGCCCTCGTAGACGCGATCCTCCACCTCGATGCAGACCGCGCCGTTATAGCGCGCATCCGTCAGCGCTGAGAAAAACCCGCTCCAGTCGACATCCCCCAGGCCCGGCAGTTTCGGCGTGTGATAGTCATTCGGCAAGGCCAGCA
Organism: uncultured Bryobacterales bacterium; assembly: GCA_946887065.1. The sequence goes on along the minus strand of CAMPKL010000158.1, from coordinate 3,108 downwards.
CCCCGACGTCGTTCAATCGGTCCCAGTCGACGCGTACATCCTTGGCATGTGTGTGCCGAATGCGCCCGGAGAACTCCTTGATCGGCGCGATCTCATCCATCTGCTGCCAGACCATGTGCGAGGGGTCGTAGTTGAGGCCGAAAGACTTACTCGGGATATCCGCGAACATGCGCCGCCAGATCGCCGGGCTATGCGCCAAATTTTTCCCCGAGGGCCACTCGTCGCGGGTGAAAAGCATCGGGCAGTTCTCAATCCCGACCCAAACGCCGCGGTCTTCGGCGTACTGAATCAACGGCGTCCACGTCTTCAAGAAGCGCGGCCAGCTGTCTTCAACCGATTTGGTGAAATCGCGCCCAACGAAAGCGGTGACTTTGTTGATCCCAAGCAGAGCGGAGGCGCGAATCACTTTGCGCAGGTGAGCGACCGCCGTGCGGGCCTCATCTCGATCGGGCGAGAGCGCGTTGGGGTAATAACCCAGGCTGCTGATCGAGACTCCGGCCGACTTCAACAAGTCGTTGATGTAGGTCGCATCGGATTTCTTTAGATCGGCGACATCAATGTGCGTCACCCCCGCGTAGCGCCGTTCGGCCTTGCCCTGCGGCCAACACATGACTTCGACGCAGTCGAAGCCCGCCCGTGCGGCGAACTCGATCACCTGCTCAAAAGTCTGATCGGCTAAGATCGCGCTCACGAATCCCAATTGCATGGATGACAGCTTAGCGGAAGTTCCCGCCAGGGCCGAGCCGGCGTGATACGCTGGCCTGCTTATGGTGGAAATCTGCGCATCCGACCAATGGCGGCCCGCCGCCGAACGTGCCTTCGAGTTCGCCCAAGGTCAAGTCCGTAACTTGATAGAAAAAGATCCGGGCTTCTACCCGATGTATTCCGAGGCCGGGCGCTGGCGTCACGGCAAAGAGGCCTGGACGCGCTGGTGCGACGGCTTTCTGCCGGGCATGATGTGGATCTTCGCCAAGCGCACCCGGGACCCCTATTGGTTCGCGGCGGCAGAGCGCTACAGCAAGCCGCTGGAAGAGCGGCAGTTCGACCGCGACGTCCACGACCTGGGCTTCATCTTCTTCTCCACCTACCACCGTTGGCACGAGTTGAGCGGCGACGCCGAACTCGATGCCGTCGTCATCCAAGCCGGGCAAACGCTGGCGAAACGCTTCAAAGAGAAAGGCGAGTACCTCAGCTCCTTCATGGGGCCCGAGTCGACTTTCATCGACATCATGGCCAATGTCGGCATCATCATCTACGCTGCTCAGAAGACCGGCGATGAGGCGCTGCTCGAAGTCGCGCTGAAGCACTGCCTCACAACCCAAAAAAGACTCGTCCGCGGCGATGGCAGCACGGCCCACGAAGGGATTTTCGATTTAGAAACCGGCGAGTTCTTGCGCCAGTCGACGCAGCAAGGCTACCGCGGCGACTCCTGCTGGTCGCGCGGCCTGGCTTGGGCCATCTACGGCTTCACTTCGGTCTACGAAGCGACGCGCGACCCGCGATTCTTCGAGACGGCCCGGGCTTGCGCCAATTACTACATCCTGCACACGCCCGCCGACGGCGTGCCGCTGATGGACTACGATTTCCCTCCTGATGTCGAGCAAAGGCGCGAGTCATCGGCCGCCGCTATTACGGCCGCGGGCTTGTTCCGTTTGGCGCGCGCAGTTCCCCACCCGGCCCAAGGCGCGCTCTACGACGGCGTCGCCCGTCGGATTCTGGCGACGCTGTGCGAGCCGCCCTACCTCGCCTCGGCGACGCCCGAATGGGAGGGCATCCTCAAGGAAGGCATCTATCACCTCGACAAAGGGCTCGGCGTCGGCGAAAGCGTCATGTGGGGCGAGTACTTTTTCTGTGAAGCATTGGACCGCGCACTGAGCCCCATCGACTAGCGTGCACAAGCATCCGGCGTGCGCAGGCGCCTTGATACGATGGTCTTGTGCGTGACTCCATCTGGCTTAGGACGTTGGGCGAGGCCGACCGCGCCACCCTGGCGGCCTCCGACGAAGCTCCCGCGTCGGCCGAGATCGTCGTCGTCGGGGCCGGTCCAATTGGCCTAGCGACCGCGTACTACCTGGTGGAAGCTGGCGTTGAGAACGTCTGCGTCATCGATCGCGGAGATCTAGTGGGCGAGGCGGGCGGCGCGAACGCCGGCGGCTTGTGGTTCGCCCACCAATCGGTGGCCAAGGGTGCAGCCGCGGCCATACCGCTGCTCGCCGACAGCGCCGCCCTCTACGATGAGTTGGAAGACCGCTTCACCTTTGATCGCATCTACGGCGGCTTGCTGGAACTGATTGAAGACGAGCCCGCCCACGCCGTTGCCAAGGGAAGAGCCGCGGCGGCGCGGCGCGCCGGTTTCGAAGCGGAGATCCTCGACCCGGCGGAGCTGCGCGATCTGGAGCCTGGCCTCAGCGGCGACTTCGCTGGGGGGCTGCTGTTCCCCGACGACAGCCAGGTGCATCCGGCCAAGCTAGCCGTAGGCTGGATTCGCCGCATTCGCGATGCCGGAGGCAAAGTCTGCGCCCACACGGAAGCCTTGCGCATAGGCCCGCCCGTGGTGACTCCCGCCGGCAACATCGAGACCGAATGCGTCGTCGTGGCCTGCGGCGCCTGGACTCCGCTAACAACGCAGGCTCTGGGCTGGACGCCACCGATTCGTCCTGTGAGAGGCACGCTGCTGGCGCTCCCCAAGATGCCCCCCGGCACGATCCGCACCGCGGTAATTGGACCCAAGTACTACTGGTGGCAGCTCCCCTCGGGGGAGATCGCCGGCGGAGGTTCAGAGGAACAGGTCGCCTTCGACCGTGCGCCCGATGAAGCGGTCGTCGCCGAGATTCGAGCCGATCTCGCCGCACGGTTCCCCGCTTTGGCCGAGCAGCCGACCCTGTGTTCGTGGACGGGGTTTCGTCCGCACTGCGGCGACCTGCTGCCGGTCATCGGCGGCGTGCCTGGTCGCGACGACGTCTTTGTTTCCGCCGGCCATTTCCGGATGGGGGTGATGACGGCGCCGGGAAGCGGGCTCGCGCTGGCCAAACTCATCGTCGACGGCGACACCGAGATCGTCATCGAAGCCATGCGTCCGGAACGCTTTGCGCTGCCGCAGCCTTAAGG
>CAMPKL010000157.1 GCA_946887065.1 uncultured Bryobacterales bacterium | reverse complement strand
ACTGCTCGCGGACGAGTTGTTCGTGGGTGTTGATGAGACCATGGATGCGGACCTCGCGAATGATCCCCCGGGTGGGCTCTTGAGCCCGAGCGCTGGACGGTGCGGCGAGAGCAGCCATCAAGCCAACGAGGACGATAAACTTGCGCGGCAACCCCCCAGTTTATCTAGCTTTGCTGCGTCTATCGATAGGTCTTGTCGTCGAGTTTTGAGAGATCCAAATCGTCGGGAAGGACGCCCAGCGTGACGATGGCGAAGGTGAAGACCTCCGTACCGGGTTCGAGATGGCCGGCGAACGCATGATCGTGATCGGTCAACGTCAGGTGAGGATGGACGCGCCCGTTCAGCACGTAGCCGTTCATGCTGACCAGGTCAGCAGGGTGCGTAGGGTCCTGTATGTAGGTGTTCATGGACGGGAAATCGCGATTGCTGACGCTATGGATCTGGTATCCCCGCACCGAGCCGACGGCGGAGAGAATGACGGCGTTCTTGATCTTCTCGTCGGCAACGGCTTTCCTGAGACCGGCCAGCAGATCGGCCTTGTGCTTGAAGCGCAGGATGACGACGCGCTGGAACTCGGACGTCGTGGCGTAGACATCCGGGACGTCCGGGCTGTTGGGCTTGGAGTCGTCGTGTTCCGTCGTGGGGTTGGCGACTTCCCTGGTGGTCCGCTGGGCATAAAGCGGTAGGGCCAGGGCGGCAAACAGGAGGGCGGCGATGATTTTGCGCATGGTATCCCCTAGCATCGCTGATTGAGCATGCGGATCGCGCTAGATTGTGACGCCTCTAGGCCGCCGAGGTCAACGCCAGGGACGAGGTACCGCCGGCTAGTTCTGGCCGAGCGGAACTTCGACGGTCGCGGATCCCTGGGCCGTGTTTTCGGAGCCGTCTTCCACTTCGTAGGTGGCGGTGTAGGTGCGCCCATCTCCTAGGCCGGCACGCTCGGCCCGGACTCGGAAACTCGTGTCGGCGGTAAACGTATCGGCGCCTTGAATGTCGTTGGGGAAGTCGCCGTCGCCTGTTCCTTCGTCGGGTTCGTCGCTCTCCACGCTCAACAGCGTGAATCCTGTGACAGGGCAGTTGTCTTGAACGGTGACATTCGCTTGGATCGTGCGCATCTTGTGGTTCGGCGACCAAATGACGCTAGGAGATAGTGAGACGTCGATCGTCGGCGGCGTATGGTCGAACACGGCGACGTCATAAGGCGCTTGCTCCTCGAACGCGCAGCCGTCGGCCACGGTGATTAGTGCGCGGGCGATAGCCGGGCTCGCGGTCAGATCGGAGACCAAGGCGCTGCCGGTCACTGTGACAGTCTGCGGATCGACTTGATTCGCTTGGAATGTGCCGTTCGAGATCGTCGCAACGTCGCCGAGCACGCTGAATTCGACGCCGACGGCCGCGGCGGACACGGAGCACTGGTCCGTGACAGTGGCTGAGAATGCGAGCGTGTACTCGCAGGCATCGTCGACTTCCCCTTCCGGGGAGTCGGGACCGTCGAAAGCGACGGCAGGAGGATCGTCTGAGATGGCGAAGTCGTTGTCGGAGACGTCGAAGAAGATGTTGCCGTCGCCTTCGGCCCGCAGGCGCGCGGCCGTCGACGCAATGCAGGGAACTGCGAAGTCTTCGCTGCCATCGTTCGGAACCGCAGAAGCGAGGGCTTGCGGAAATGTTAGGCCGGAGTCGGTGGAGAGCAGGAGATTCGCGTTCGGCGCAATACTGCCGCCGCCGACCGTCCATGTGGCCGTGCCGGTGCAACCGGCGTTGAGCATTTCGCCGCCATTGGGGGAAGTCAAGAGGAACGGACTTCCGACGACGTTGACGACGGCCGTGTCGTAGTCGACGCCGCCGCCCGCCGGCAGGTTATCGCGAGCGGTAAAGCGGAAGGTCATGCTGCGGTCATCTTGGGGCAATAACTCGCCAAGCGTGGTCGTGTCGTTGAGGATGTCGCTCAACTGGGGGAAAGTTCTGGAGACACTCGAGCTGGGCGGAAACGATCGGAACAACGGATTGTCGCCGTTGTCAGCGAGGGGCGAGATCTGGGAAGGCGCCACGTCGTACTGCTCCCAGGTATAGGTGAGCGGGTCGCCGTCAGGATCATTGGCGGAACCAGTCAGCGTGAACGGCGTGTCGGCGGGAATGGTGTAGTCGGGTCCGGCGTTGACGCTAGGCGCGGAGTTGCCGGTGTTCTGGATTTGCGCGCACGAATTGCCATTGCCGCTAACGGAGTAGTTCACGATCTGGTCGTAGCTGTGTGTATGGAAGTAGGTGTCGACTGGGCCGCCCGTGATGTCGTCGCCGCCGCAGGTACCGGGGTACGCCATGATGGTCGTGCCGCTAAGCGGCTCGTAGGCGTTCGACTGGCTGAACTGCCCTGCAGTGCAGTTGCCTTGCGTGCCGCTCCAGGTATGGCCGGCGCTGAACTGATGGCCGATTTCGTGGGCGACGAGGCGGTAGCCTCCAAAGCCATTCTCGGTTGCTGGGTCGTTGCCGACATTGAGGCCGCTGGCGCCGCTGGCCTTGCTGCCATCCACGCACACGACGCTGCCGGCCGCGTTGCCGCCGCCGGGGTTGGTGCCGAAGACGTGGCCGATGTCGTAGTCATCGTCATCGAGAATGCCGTCGATGAACGCTTGGTTCTCAACCCGCATGGTGGCCGGGACGGTGTTGGTGAAATCGGTGGAGTCCTGAGAGAACAGTTGATCGGTTTCGGGAATGAGAACGAACCGAATGGAGACATCCGACTCGTAGATGGCGTTAACCCGGCTAATGACCGTGGCGATGGATGCGAGAACGGCGACGTCATTGTTGCCTCGGGCTTGGTAATACTCGGCGGTTGTGGCGACGGCAAGTTCGTAGATACGCAATTGGGAGCCGGAAGCGAGGTCGGCGATGGGAGGTATATCCGCGAGAAGCTTCTGAGTGAGTGCGTTGTCTTCGGCGCCGCAGGCGAACGGCTCCTCACCGGCATTCGCGTAGTTGCTGGAGTAGTAAGGATGATCGCCGGACGGATTGATCTCAATAGCGCCTTGAGGCGAGAGGATCAGAGCGTGCATGTGCGAGCCATTGCGTCCGAGACGGCCTTGCAGCGCGGGGTTGTCGACGCCCACCAGGCGATAGTCGCGGATGGATGGATAGCGGATGGCGAGTCCCGGCGCGAGGATGGGCGACTCTTCGATGCGGAACAGTTCCAAGGAACCGTCGGGCATGGGGAGGGTTAGGAGCGTTCGAGACGGCCGGCTGAATTGGAGGTCCTCAATGGGCGCATCGAGCAGGATTCGATCTAGGCGGGCGTCGTTGAGTTGGTGGCGCGACGGGGCGCTTTCGAGCGTCGTCCAAAGGTCATCGGCGACTGACGGACTTTGAGCGCTGCTGGGCGCGACGAAGACGGCGCAAACTGCCACGGCAACGAACAGCGCCGCGAGATGGATGGACCGAGAGGGGAAACCTGGACGCATGATCGAGCACCTCGGAAAGTAGATCGGCAATTGCTGGTCTCCTCGGTACGTATCAGAGCGAGGAGGCCGTGACATGGAACCAACGCATCGAGAGCGTCGCAAACAGTTCTAAGAGAAGATATCCGCTGGGGCTGCCCTCGCATACTAGGAAGCTGCCTAAAAAACGGGTAGGAAACTTGCCGGACCGGCCCTATACTTAGCTTTTTCGCGGGTCCCTGGCGCTAGGAGACCGCCCCTGTCATGCCGCGCCAAGGCGAATGGCGTGACCGCTGTTGCTAGGAAAAAGGAGCGGCCGGATGCCTTTCATCAGCACTAAAGACGGGACCGAAATCTACTACAAAGACTGGGGCATGGGGCCAGCAGTGGTGCTGAGTCACGGCTGGCCATTGAACGCGGATAGCTGGGAATCGCAGATGTTCTTCTTGGCGTCCAACGGCTGCCGCTGCATTGCCCATGACCGCCGGGGTCACGGCCGATCGAGCCAGCCTTGGAACGGCAACGAGATGGACACGTATGCGGATGATCTGGCCGCGTTGCTGGACGCGCTGGACGTGCACGGCGCGACGTTGATCGGCTTCTCAACGGGAGGCGGCGAGGTGGCCCGTTACATTGGCCGTCATGGGACCGAGCGGGTCGCTAAGGCGGTCTTGGCTGCGTCCGTGCCGCCATTGATGCTCAAGACGGAGGCGAACCCAGGAGGCTTGCCGATTGACGTTTTCGACGGCCTGCGAACCGCTTCCGTCGCGGATCGATCCCAGCTCTATAAGGACCTGGCCAGCGGACCTTTCTTCGGCTTCAATCGTCCTGGCGCAAAACCGTCTGAGGGCGTAATCGACGCTTTCTGGAGGCAAGGGATGCAGGCGGGTCACAAGAACGCCTATGACTGCATTGCAGCATTCTCGGCGACGGACTTTACGGAGGATCTGAAGAAATTCGACGTGCCGACGCTGATCATTCACGGCGATGACGATCAAATCGTGCCCATCGATGCAGCGGGCCGCGCGTCCGCGCGCCTTGTGAAGGGTTCGACGCTGAAAGTCTATGCAGGGGCGCCTCACGGCATAACCGACACCCACAAGCAGCGGTTTAACGACGATTTATTGGCTTTTGTGAAGAGTTAGTACGGACCCTACAAAAGGAGATCATCCAGTGTTTCTCGATCTGGCTACCTTAACCTTCGTGCACGTCCTAATTAGCTTGGCAGGGATTGGCTCGGGTCTCATCGTTCTTTACGGGTTGTTGACGGCGAAGCGGATGGACGGATGGAACTTGGCGTTCTTGACGACGACGATCGCCACGAGCGTATCGGGATTCCTCTTCCCATTCTTCACGCTCTTACCGTCACACATCACCGGCGTCATCTCGCTGATCGTGCTTGCCATCGCAGTCTGGGCGCGCTACCCGAAGCGCTTGGCAGGCACGGCGGGACCAATCTATGCGGCGACTGCCGTCCTGGCCCTTTATCTCAACGTCTTCGTCTTGGTGGTTCAGCTGTTCCTGAAGGTCCCCGTTTTCAACGCATTGGCGCCCACCCAGAGCGAGCCTCCCTTCGCGGCGATGCAAGGCTTCGTCTTCCTGGCCTTCGCCTTCTTGGGATACAAGGCCGCCATTAAGCAGCGCCCCTCAAAACATTTTGCGCAAACCGCTTAGGCAATCTGCGCGCCGAGAGAACCGGGCGGACTCCGTATCCATGAAGTGGTAACAGCCGAAGACTCTACAGCATTTCCGGAATCGGCTTGCCGGCGATTTCTTCGGCGGCGCGATAGCCGAGCATCTCGGCCGCGGTGGCAGCCACGTCGACGTGGCCGATCGGTCTGTCGGTGGAACCCTTGGCGATGCCGGCGCCAAGCGCCATCATCCACACGTTGCGGCACGAGGGGTCGCCTGATCGGTGATTCAAGAAGCCGTTCGCGGTATTCACGTCGCCGTCGCGGCCTAACTCGGGAAGTATCAGTAGGGTCGTCTTGTCTTTGTATGCGGGATTGGACTGAATCTCGTCCCACAGCATGCCGCACAGCCGGTCGGTCTTGGTGATGGCCTGCAGATAGAGCGAGTACGAACCCCAATGGGCGACATCCATGTCCCAGAAGTTGACCAACGTCACTCGGGGGGCGAACTCGCGCATGATCTCTTGAGTGATGAAGTACGTGAGTTCATCGCCCGAGGTCGGGGCTTCCGGGCCATAGATGTACGAAACCAGCGAGCGCGTGAGCGTTTCCTTGACCTGCGTGTCGAGCTCGCGTCCGCCGCGAAAGATCGTCCAGCCGATCCCTTCGTAACCGGCGTTGAGGATGTTCTCTAACTGATTGAGTACGTTCTCGCGATTGGCCACGCCGGACTCAAGATCGCGTTTGATGACGCTCTCGACGGCCTCCAGCAAAAGCTGCTTGGGCAATACGACGTTGGCGCCGAAATCTTCCCCGTAGTCGCGCGAGCGCGCGGCGCCCATCGAGGCGAAACTCTTGTTGGTGCAAATGGCCCAGACGTCGGTGGGCGGAGCTCCGCTGGCTTTGCGGTAGTACTCGAAAAGCGTTGGACTCTGCGCACGGGCGAAGCCGAAATCATCGACCCGTTGCCAGTTGCCTGTCACGATGGAAGACGTCGAATTGTAGTGCGACAGCACACCGGAATTGACGCAGTTCTTAAAGAACATCCCTTCCGGCTGCAATTCGCGCAATCGCGGAATGTTGTGCAGGCCGTCGGGCGCGAAGGTCTCGGAGTAGCGCACGCCGCCGCCGAAGGTCACGATGACGAGCTTGCGGTCCGACTCAGTCGGCTCCGCTTGGGCCAACAAACGGCGAGGAATGATCCGCTCGGCGATGGCCAAACCCGCGAGCCGCAGAAACTGCCGTTTGTTGAAAGGCAACATTAGTAGTCGGTGATTTCGCCGCCCTTAATGCGTTTCCGAACGTCTTTGCCGATATCCAGCGGATGATCGTAGCCGGGCAGAATTTGTCCATCCGGAGAATAGTACGGGCCGATGTCGCAGGCCATCGAGCCTTTGCCTTCTTCGACAAATGTGATCTTTGTAATCAATTTGCAGGACTTGTAGCCGTAGCGCGCAGGATCGATCAGCCGCAGCGGGGCGCCGTGCTGATCCGTCAGCGGCACGCCCGCCATGCGCAGCGCCAGCAACACGCGCGGGCTAGCCATCTCTTCGAGCGACATGTACTCGTACCACTTGTCGTGGCAATCGTAACGGATGGCCTTGGCTTTCGGCGAGGGTTTGACCTCTTCCAGCAACTCGCCGAAGCGGAAGCCGCCCCACGTCGCGCGGCCTGACCAGCACTGTACGCACTTCATGCGCGAGTTCTGTTCGACCTGTGCGTATCCATTCATGTGTTCCAACGAGAACGCTTGCGGCTTCTCGACGAGGCCGCCCACTTCCAACTTGTAGTTCGCTTTGTCGATAGCCGTCGGCGGGTTATACCACATGATCCGAAAGCCGTAGCGATCGGGATCATCGGTCGGCAACAGGATCTTCTCGTCGCCGCGGGCGACGGCCGCGGAAGCTGCTGCGGCCGCCAAAAACTTACGTCGATTCATGCTCAGGCACCGTCGTCATATTAACTCATCAGGGCTGCGCGAGCGGCGCGAGGCCGGAGCCTATCGCCTCGCGTTCGGCCTCGGTGAGTTCGGCGTGTTTCTTGCTGGCGGCCTCGGCGAGATCGGTCTTTCCGAGCCGCGCGTAAACCCGCGACAAACGGTATTGCGGCTTCGACGAGGTGGGATTCAATTCGACGGACCGCTCCAGTTCCGCTTGAGCCTCTTCGTAGCGCTTCTGGCGCTCCAGCGCTTGCCCTAGCTCGAAGTGCGACTCCCAATAATCGCCCTTGAGCTCGATCGAACGACGCAGCGCTTTCGCGCTTTCCTCATATGCTGCCGGCTCGTCCGACGGGGGCAGCGAAGCCAGCAGAGCTTGACCATAGAGGAAGAGGCCGAGGTAATTGTCCGGCTGGGCTTGGGCAAAGGCGCGTTGCCGTTCGAGAATGTCGCCGATGTGGTCTCCGGCGTGTTCAATCATTCGCCCCAGGAAGTAATGTGGCTGGGCTGCTTCGGGCGCCAGACGTGCAGCTTGG
>CAMPKL010000156.1 GCA_946887065.1 uncultured Bryobacterales bacterium | reverse complement strand
TCGTTTGGCCTCACCGCCTGCCCCAAACACTTTCGACCGATGCATCGGCGCCCCTAACCGTGCTCGGTCCAGCCAGGGATCTTCTGATTCAGTTGTAGCATGGACCTCCAAATTTTCTGGCGGGCTTACGAGTTGGGCGCACATGGAGATCGGAACTTAACCGCTGCCCGTCTCGGAGTGAGGAGCATGGACAGGCTTTGATTCCGGTGAGCCCCACTGGCGCAGCCATACGGAGAGCAGGACGATCGCGAGAACCGCTAAGAACTCGCTTTGCCAATTCTGGAAGGACTCGTACCAGAATTGCGGCGTCTCAAGGTATTCGAGGACCGTCACGTGTTGGCCCGAACCGTGCTGCCGTTCCTCTTCGTTGAACTTGTGCGCCCCGGTGACGGCGTGGCCGATGAAGGACAAAGAGAAAAGGAGCAGAAAGGCCAAACTGAGTGAGTTGCGATACAACTGAAGCCGCCATCCGCCTGCCCGCACAGGCCCGGGCGCACTGGGGTCATTGCGATGGGCCGCGGGGTCCTCGTCCACTTCGTCCGTACCATCATGCTTCTTTGACTCGGACGAACCACGCTGGTAGAGGAAGATCGTTAGGAGAACGTAGAAGCCCATCTGGAGAAACTCGCTCTCCCAGTTCTCGAACACTGTCTCCCCGAACTCCGGGGATTGCAGGAACTGGGTGAACGAAATCGGAGCTTCCCCATGCTGGCGCCGCTCCTCACCTTCGGCTTTCCAGCCCATAAACGCATGGCCGGCCACACTCGCAACGAAGAGCAGCGATAACACAATGGAAAGGTTGTTATTGCGCCACAAAGGTAAGACCTCCAAAAAGAAAGGGTCCAATGCCGACGAACACGTCAATCTCGGGGGCGATGCGGTCGCGGACCAACTCTGACGGTTGAGGCCTCTCTCGCGTATAGAGTTCGGCCTAACACCGGACCGATGCCGTTCGGCCAGCCAAGCTGCCGTTGTCACGAGCCCATCCGCGAGGGCCAATAACGGTGCGGCGCCGCTGGCGCCTCCAGCAAATTTGGACCCGCATGCTACAACGGACGTAGCCAAGCCCTAGTTCGGCAGGATACGGCTAGGGGCTTCGTCAAGGCCAGACGGGCGCCGCAAAACCGATACGGTAACCAGGTTCGGCCCAGGGCCGTTTCCCGGTCCTCCGGTCCCCAAAGGGGCGGACCGAGACGGAAATCCGCGGACATGAACGGACACCAGCGGACATGAGCGGAAATCCGCGGCCTTCCACCGGACCTTGGTGGACCGAGACGGACCCTTACGGACGATCTTGCGTTCGGGTTTGGAGGGATGTGGGCGCGAATCTGTTTACGGAGTTCCGAGTGGTCTGGCGGGACCCTCCGCGGTTGGACAATCTCCGCGAGCCGTGGTGGAGGATCGGAGCTGCGCGGGATGGTGAGGGAAAAGACTCTTCCGCAGTCGGCGGGAGATGGGCGGCGAACACCAGTTAGCTCCATGCACTAGAATCGACGGCAGGCGAAAGTTATATGACGAACAAGCTTGAATCCGAGGATTCCTTCGGTCTCGCCCTGCCCAAGGCGCCCACGGGGATTGAGGGTCTCGATGAAATAACTGTCGGCGGGTTTCCGAAAGGGCGGCCCACGCTGGTCTGCGGCGCCGCCGGTTCGGGAAAGACGCTGCTTGCCATGCAGTTCCTCGTCAATGGCGCGACGCTGTTCGATGAACCCGGCGTATTCATGGCCTTCGAGGAGAGAGCGGAGGAACTTGCGCAAAACGTTCGCTCCCTCGGATTTGACCTCGGTGAATTAGCAGAGCAGAAAAAGCTTGTTGTGGATCACGTCCAGATTGAGCGCCATGAAATCGACGAGACGGGAGAGTACGACCTGGAGGGGTTGTTCGTCCGGCTCGGCTTTGCCATCGATTCCATCGGAGCAAAGCGTGTCGTGCTAGACACGATCGAGACTCTATTTAGCAGCTTGTTGAACGAGGCGGTGCTGCGCGCGGAATTTCGCCGCTTGTTCCATTGGCTCAAGGATCGGGGCGTCACGGCGGTCATTACGGGCGAGCGCGGCGAGGGGCAACTCACGCGGTACGGGCTGGAAGAATACGTTTCCGACTGCGTCATCTTGCTCGACCATCGCGTAGCGGGCCAAATGGCGACCCGGCGGCTGCGGATCGTTAAGTACAGGGGAACGGTCCACGGCACGAACGAGTACCCGTTCCTGATCGACGAGCAAGGCGTTTCGGTCATGCCGATCACGTCGTTGGGGCTGGCGCATCAGGCCAGTAGCGAACGCATCCCGACCGGCATTCCCAAGTTGGACGCCATGCTCGGAGGCAGGGGCTACTACCGGGGCAGCAGCATACTCATCTCGGGCACGGCCGGTTCGGGCAAAACCAGCCTGGCCGCCCACTTGGCGCATGCCACGGCGAGCCGCGGCGAACGCTGCTTGTATTTCGCCTACGAAGAGTCGCCCAGTCAGCTCCTGCGGAACATGCGGTCCATCGGCGTGGACCTGGAGCCATGGGTGGACAAAGGCTTGCTCCGGTTACATGCATCGCGTCCGACTCAGTATGGGTTGGAGATGCATCTGGCGACCATCCAAAAGCAGTTGAGAGACTTTAAGCCGCACGTCGTGATTCTCGACCCGATCAGCAATTTTCTTTCAGCCGGCTCCGTCGCCGAAGCGCAAGCCATGTTGATGAAGTTAGTCGATCTTTTGAAACATTCGCAGATCACGACCCTTTGCACCAACCTGACGTCGAACGATGCGGCGGCGATCGAGACGACCGAAATCGGCATCTCGTCGCTGATGGACACCTGGCTGTTCGTGCGCGACATCGAACTGGGCGGGGAGAGGAATCGCGGTTTGTACGTCCTGAAGTCGCGCGGAATGGGACATTCCAACCAGATTCGAGAGTTTGTGATGAGCGAGCACGGCATAGACTTGAAAGAAGTCTATGTGGGGCCTGAAGGCGTCCTGACCGGCTCGATGCGATTGGCGCAAGAAGCCAAGGAAAGGCATCAAGCTCTGGCCGCCCAACAGCAAATCGCGCGGAGGAAGCGCGAGTTGCAACGAAAACGCCTGGTTTTAGATGCTCAAATCGAAGCTCTCCGGCGCCAATTTGAGGCGGAAGAGGAAGAGATTCGCTATATCATTACCGAGGAGGAGTCTCTGAAGGAGCGTCGCGAGGAGGATCGGCTTGAAATGAGCATAAGCCGCGGAGCCGGGGGCCTCGCGCCGGATCATAATACGAATGAGCAGGACTAGTGGAGCGCTCGAATGAACCAGAAGTCGCTATCGCCAAACCCTGAGGGACGGGTTCCAGCGGACGAGCGCTGGGAGTTGCGTCTCTACGTCGCTGGGCAAACACCCAAATCCATGGCAGCGCTCGCCAACCTGAAGAAGCTGTGCGAGGAACATGTGCCCGGCCAATATCAGATTGAGGTGATCAATTTGTTGGAAAATCCGCAACTGGCGCAAGGGGATCAAATCGTCGCGATTCCGACGCTGGTGCGAAAACTGCCGGAGCCGCTAAGAAAGATTATCGGCGACCTCTCGGACACTGACCGAGTCCTAGTCGGTCTACAACTCCGACCGAAGAAACGGAACCCGGCTGGGGATCATCTAGATACCACGTAGTGCTGCAGGCCGCACCGTGAAGCGACCGATTCAGAGCCCTGACGAGATGGGCAGGGAACCGCAAGAAACCGGCGACGAAAAGTACGTCCTGCGCTTGTACGTGACGGGTATGACGCCGCGTTCGTCGCAAGCGATCGCGACGATCAAGTCGATTTGCGAGGAGCACTTGCAGGGAAGTTACGAGTTGGAGGTGGTTGACATCTACCAGTACCCGGTACTCGCCCGGGATGAGCAAATCGTCGCCACGCCCACGCTGGTAAAGAAGTTGCCGAAGCCCCTGCGCCGATTCATCGGAGACTTATCGGACAGAGAGCGGGTACTCCTGGGACTCGATCTGCGCCGCAAAGGAGATTAATTCGGAGTCAAGCAGCAGCATGGCAGACGATCATCCATCGAAAGCCGAACTACTCCGGGAGAACGAAGAACTGCGTTACCGCCTGGAGGACGCGGAAGAAACAATCCGGGCGATTCAAGCCGGCGAAGTTGACGCATTTGTCGTCGCGGGCGAAGATCGCCATGAAGTTTTTACGTTAGAGACAGCGGACCGCCCTTACCGACTCTTCGTGGAGAACATGCACTTGGGCGCGGTTACTCTGTCCGAGGACGGCACGATCCTGTTTTGCAACAATTACTTCGCCCACCTGTTGCGCAGGCCGGCGGAGCGTTTGACTGGGGCGGCTTTTCGTAGCCTAGTTGCGGAGAAGGAACAATCGGCATTCGATTCGGCGCTCAGCGAGGGTCAGGGAGATGTGTTGTTGCTTGGGGCGGGCGGGATCGAAGTGTGCGTGGCGCTGAGCGTACATGAGTTGACCTCGGGCGGCTACGATAAGTTAGCTTGCCTGCTGGTCGCGGATCTCACATCGCAGAGGCACTATGAGCACCTGCTGCGCACGCAGGCGGCCCTGCTCGATAGTGAGGCGCAGCTCCGCGAAACGACCTCTCAGTTGAGAGACGCCAACCGGCGCAAGGATGAGTTCCTGGCCACGCTGGCGCACGAGCTTCGAAACCCATTGGCCCCGATACGCAGCGGCCTGGAGTTGATGAAGTTGGCCGAGGACGATCCCAAGATCGTCGCTGAGACGCGTCACATGATGGAGCGCCAAGTGGCGCAGATGGTGCGGCTGATTGACGACCTACTCGACGTCTCTCGCATCACGAGGGGGCAACTTGAGCTGCGCACGAGTCTCGTGACGATCGAGGATATCGTTCGGGATGCGGTCGAAGCTTCCCGCCCCTTCATTGACCAGAGCGGGCATCAACTGATCGTTCGCATCGCCGATAACCCAATCCAACTGAGGGCGGATCCGAATCGACTGGCTCAAGTGCTGGCGAACCTACTCATCAATGCGGCGAAATTTACGCCTGCCCAAGGCAGGATCGAGCTCATCGCGGAACGACAAGCCGACGAAGCGGTGTTAACGGTCAAGGACAACGGCATCGGTATTCCGACGGATATGCGTGAGCCGATCTTTGAAATGTTCACTCAGGTGGATCGCTCCGCGGGACTAGGCTCGGGAGGCTTGGGGATCGGTCTGACTCTGGTAAAGCAAATTGTAGCCATGCACGGAGGAACGGTTGGAGTCTCGAGTCCAGGCGAGAATCAGGGAAGCGAGTTCCAAATTCGCCTGCCCATCCCGCCGGGGTCAGCCGATGGGCAGCCCGCCAAGGAAAAAGAGCCCGTCTGGCGACGCCACGACGAACATTGCTGCCGGGTGTTGGTTGTCGACGACAACGCCGCGGCAGCGGACCTGCTGAGCATGCTCGTCAAGATGCAGGGCCATGAGGTCCGAACGGCTGGGGACGGGATGGAAGCCCTGACCGTGGCCGGGGAGTTGATTCCGGACGTAGTGCTGATGGATTTGGGCATGCCCAGGATGAACGGTTTCGACGCCGCACGGCTGATGCGTCAGCAGCCTTGGGGCGAGCACGCTCTGCTGGTTGCATTGACCGGCTGGGGAGAGTCGCAGACCGGGGAACGGGCGAAAGAAGCGGGTTTCGATCGATATCTTGTTAAGCCAGCGGACCCGGCCGCGCTGCAGGCGATTTTCGCCGCGGCGGGCGCCAGAAACGAGGCGAGGGCAATCGGCGAAGGAGATCGATGACGGCCGCTACATGCAGTCTTTGCTGAAGCAGAGGTTCTTGTTGAAGAACGGCATGACGTGGTTCTGGAAGCGAACGGCCACCGCGCTGGTGTGGGTGCCGGGATAGATTTCGAAAATGTTTGCGATGCCGTAGGCGTCGAGAGCGTCGTGGAGTTTGCTTGCGCCGGCACGTAGACCGTCCTGGTCGCCCACATCGATCGCGATGGCACGGTACTGCTTCAGATTTCGGATGAATTGGTCGAGGAACGCCAGCGGAGAGTTCGCCGCCCATTTCGCTAGCACCTGTTGCCTTTGATCGCCTTCGGCCGGCAGGTCGAGATACAGCGGCGGATTATTTGGATTGGGCGACCAGGCTGCGGCCGAAGCAAGTTGGGCGCGCAAGCGGAAAGGCAATTTCGCGGAATCGGCGGGCGTCTTTACCGCCGCGAGAGCCGCGATCGTTTCCGGGTCGGCGGGACCAGTTCCGCGGGGTTCTAGGCAACAGGGGCTCATGATGTACACGCTGCCGAACACGTCGGAATGCTTCATCCCGATGCGCGTCGCGCCATAGCCGCCCATGGAGTGACCGACGAGTCCGCGGCTCGTGCGCTCGGGGATGGTCCGGTAGTGAGCGTCGATATAGCGGACCAAGTCTCGCGCGACGTAATTTTCGAAATCACCCGTCGTTACGGAACTGGAATACATCGAGCCGTTGTGGACGGTCTTGGAGTCGGGCAGAACGACGATCACTTCGCGGGCGCCCTGAGCGAAAGCGCCTTCGATCGTTTGCGGCACATGGATTTCTTGCGCCCACTGTTCGGCGCCGATCGAATAACCGTGCAGAGCATAGACGACTGGGTAACGCTGGTTTTGGTTCGCGGCGTAGCTAGGAGGCAGAAAAACGATGACGTCGCGATCCGCGGCATTGCCTTCGAGGTTGCCTTCGAGGGAAACGCCGTGAACCTTCAGGCGCTCGACCGTGACGGGTTTGGCGCCGGGAACGGGAGGCGGAACCTCGGTTTTGACCTGCCCCCAGACGGTGACCGTCAGGGCCAGTGCGAGCGGCGCGAGGCTGAAGAGTGTTGGTCTATTCATCGTTCTATCTCGCGACGGTTTTACCCCGCTGTTGCCAGAAATGCTAACACGTGAGGCGCGGGCGCCAGGCCTATTGTGTCGGCGGGGTGATGCCGATGCGGCGCTTCGAGGGGTGCTTGGGAGAACTGCCGCTCGCGAAGATGTACTTGCTGAAGGCGAGAATCGCTTGGTCGATAGGCAGGCCGTCGGCGAGGTCCGTGGGCGTGCGGTCGGCTTTGTTGAGTTCGTCCGGTTTGGCGCCGCGATCGCAAAGAAATTCGATGACCTCGACGATGCGCCGTTGCGCCGCCAGGGTGCCGCCATTGGAGGTGCCGCTGACCGAGGCATGCATCAGCGTGTTGCCTTCGTCTGTGACGACGTTGACGTCGTTGTCGAATTCGTAGGCGAAGCTCACCGCCTTGACGTCGGCACTGGCGACCGAAGCCATCAAGAAGCTGCTGCCGTCCGGCGCGCGGTAGTGCGGATCGGAGCCGGCGTCGAGCAGGGCCTTCATGACGTCGACGTGGCCAGCGCGCGCGGCGAGGAAGAGCGGCGTCTGGCCGCCTGGCGCTGAAAAGCGTCCGCGCGTCTCGGGAGTGAGGTTGACGGCGAGCACGGAGGCGCCGTGAGCGAGCAGGCTTTCCACAAGTGGTAGATTGCCGCGTTGGCTGGCTAGGTGCAACGGCGTGTTGCCCTGCTTGTCAGTGACGCCCGCGTCCGCGCCGGCGTCGAGCAGAGCAATCGCCGCAGCGGTGCTGCCGTGCGAGGTCGCGGCGAGCAGAATTTGCGTG
>CAMPKL010000155.1 GCA_946887065.1 uncultured Bryobacterales bacterium | reverse complement strand
ACGATCACGTAGCTCGCTGCGATTCCAGCGTAGTAGAGCAAGATCATCGGCGCGGCAAAGGTCAGCATCGTCGTCACGTCGGGCGTCGGCGTGATGATCGCGGCGGCCACGAAGATCAGCAGAATCGCGTAGCGGCCGTTGCGCATCAAGAATGCGGGCGAGGTGATGCGCAGCAGCGTGAAGAAGAAGATCACCACAGGCATCTGGAAGACGACGCCGAGGCCGACTTCAAGATTGAAGAACATGTCGTAGTAGGACGTGAGCGAGATGACCTGTTGCACTCCGGCATCGGCCGAAAGCCCCAGAAGGAAGCCGAGCGCGAGCGGCAGAGCGACGAAGTAGCAGAACAAGCCTCCCAAGACGAACAGGAGTGCGGTGGTGATGATGAAAGGACCCGCTAAACGCCGTTCCCGCTTGTACAAGCCCGGCGCGATGAACCCCCACACCTGCAGCATGATCCACGGCGCGCCAAGGAAAATCGCGGCCAGCAGGGGCAGCTTGATGTACTGGATGTAGAACATCTCCGTGGGCGTGAGCTGCGAGAGTTGAACGCCCGGATAGGATTGTTCGAAAGGGGCCTTGAATATGGCGAAAAGAACGTCCGCGAAGGAGAGGGCGGCGAGGTAGATGACGGCGACGCCGATCAGCACGCGGACGATGCGCGTGCGCAGTTCCTCAAGATGCTCAAGGAACGACATGCGCGCCATCTCTTCTTCGTCGTCTTCATCGTCGGCGGGAGGGGGCGGCGGAGGCGGCGGCTTCGGAGGCGTTTTGACGGGTGCGGTTTCGGCCTTGGGTTCCGGCTTGGCTAGTGCGGTTGTTGCAGGAGCCGCTTCGGCGGCGGCCTTCTCGGCTTCGTCGATCTCGTTGTCTTGGTATTCGTATTCGTAGCCGTAGCCGGCGGGCTCGTCGACGGCAGGGGCGGACGCATCGGCGTCCCCGCGCGCAACGGCGCCTTCCGGCTGCTGCCGGTCTTGGCCCAAGTCTGAGGCGTGCTCGCCGGACTCGCCGTCCTGCGGTTCTTTTCCGTCAGAGCTCATTCGTTATCGAAGCGGTTAAGCAGCGCCCTTATCAACTCCGCTCTCAACTGGGGAGTCGGCGTCGGCCGTACTAGCGACCGACTGCTTTTCCGCTGCCGTATCGGACCGGGCTGCAGAAGAATCCGTAGTGGTGGACGAGACGCTTGGATCATACTCGTCGTAGTAGCCGTCGTCGTCTCTGTCTCCGCTGAGCAGAGAGGACGGGCTGAAGTCTTTCTGAATGTCCGATTTGAGGCTGGAAGCAGCCTGACGGACTTCTTGCATCCGGCTTTCGCGCTCGATGTTATCCATCTCGCGTTGGAAGGTGCCTTTCAACTCGCTGGAAGCGCGGCGGAACTCGGCCATGCCCTTGCCCAACTGCTTTCCCAGTTCCGGCAATTTCTTCGGGCCGAAGATGACGAGCGCGGCCACAAAGATGAAGATCATTTCCTGGACGCCAAGCGGGCCCATCGCAATCACCTACCGACGCCTTATGCGTCGATTTGATGATAGCGATGGCTTTCGAGAAGCGTCAACTTAAGGCGGGGGATTCAACTCGGTCAGTTACGGGCCGCGAATCGGCAAAAGGCCTGAGGGATGAGTCACATGACCGGCGGCTAACGTCGGATCGTGGGGAGATTTTCACGTTTTGCGACAGTGGTGTGCCTAGCGGCGCTTGCCGGTTGTGACGCGGTTTCGACAGTGTTCGAGCAGCCGGCTCATGCGGCGATCGACGCGGAGCGGATATCGGCCGCGCACAGGGAGTTGGCCCTGAGCCGTTTTGGCGAAGCCGGGACGTTTGAGGCTCCGGCGGCAAGGCATGTGGGCCGGGAAGAGACGACGCCGCTCACGGTCGAGGAATACTTGGCGTTGCTGAAAACGCTGGGCGCGCCGCGGCATAGCGGATCGCGCGAGGCGGTTTCGACGACCCAGGCCGGGCCGGTGAGACTGGCGCTTTCGCGATTCTTCCCAGCGAGGGACTCCGGCGAGGCGCAGTTCTGGATCGAGGCGACCGTGCCGGGAATCCCGAACCTGGCCTTGCTGCCTAGGGGATCGGTCGAGATCGAGATTGAACGGGTCCAGCAAGCCGACGGCGCTGATGTCTACGCCCGCGACAGCCGCTTCGAGACGGACTTCTTCGAAACGGTGGCCCTGGAGGAAGACCCCGCCGCGGGCGTGTATTCGGGAGTGCGCGCCGTGCGCGTGGCAGGGTCGGTGCATGGCGACGATATCGCATACGTCACGGGCCGCTTTGCGTTGAGGCTCCCGATCGAGGCCGAGGCGATTGCTTTGGGGAAGAATGACGCGGGCGTTGAACGTGTCTCGGCGTCGGAGGCCAGCGTGGAACTGATTGCCGTGGGCGGCGGTGAAGTCGCCTTCCGCACGACGGGTCGGCCTGAAGCATACGTTGCGATCTATGCCTACGATCTTGAAGGCCGGAGACTAGCTCCCGCAGGCGAGTCGGTGCGGGCGAACGGCCGACTAATCGACCGCAAGGCGCTGTTCCATGGCGTGGTCGATCGCGTGGAAGTGATCTTCACGCGCGGCTATGTAAGGAAGACGTATCCATTCGTATTGAAGGGCGCTGGGGCGCGGCGGCCATCCCCATTTGGACCACAGCCGAAGGCTTCGACCGAGCCCGTAATCGTTTGAATCCTACTCGACCTCGATGACGCGGCCTTCGGCTGCGCGGTAGAGACGATCCCAAATAGCTTCGCCCAGGCCGGCGCGGTCGGGGCCGCGAACGAGGATGACGTCGGCGGCGCAGTCATCGAGACGGCGCAGACCACTGAAGAGATTGCGGCCCACATCTTCGAGATGTTCGGCGGAGCCTAGATCGAGCAGATGCGCGGCGGCGTTGAGACTTGCGGCGTCTTCGCTGAGGGCGAGCACGCCGATGGTCTTGCCCTGTGAGGATAACTGTGAAATTTCTCTGCGCATGCGCGCCAGCACAGCGTCGCGAGGGCCGGAGAACAGCCGCACTTCGGCTCGCGGCGAATAGTGTTTGAGCAGCATGCCCGGAGAGGAAACGGCCTCGTTTGCCGCCGCATGGCGAGGAGCATAGGCGATGCGCGGATCGATCCGGCGAAGGGCTTCGATGGGGACGCCCCCTGGCCGCAGCACTGCGGGCGGGTCGCTGGTGAGATCGACGACAGTGGACTCGACGCCCACGGTAGCCGGACCGCCGTCGAGGATCATGTCGATCCTTCCGCCCAGATCCTGCGAAACGTGATCGGCGGTTGTAGGGCTGGGCCGGGCAAACAGATTTGCGCTAGGCGCCGCGATCGGAGCGCCCAGGGCGCGGATGAGCGCCACGGCGACCGCATGAGCCGGGAAGCGCACGGCGACCGTGTCGAGCCCGGCCGACACGATGGGGGGGATAGACGGCGAACGGCGCAGCACCATCGTCAGCGGGCCCGGCCAGAAAGCATCCGCGAGAACGTGCGCGAGCGGGGGCGGTTCGACGGCGATCCCTTGCAACTCGATCGCGTTGGCGATATGGACGATGAGCGGATCGGTCGTCGGGCGCTGCTTGGCTTCGAATATCTTGGCGACGGCCGCGGCGTTGGTCGCGTCGGCGGCCAAACCGTATA
The DNA here is from genome assembly GCA_946887065.1 of uncultured Bryobacterales bacterium. Next base: position 3,971 of record CAMPKL010000155.1, on the reverse strand, counting down.
CGGTTTCGGTGGGAAGCGCGACGAGACCGCCTCGACGCAAGACCACTGCCGCTTGCTCGATGATCGACGAGTCGGGATGCAGCGCATCGACCCGTAGGATCCGCATGCCGGCCGATGGATTTTCGTTCACTGAGAATTATGTGTCGAACAACGAACGTCCGACCATTTGTTCGGGGCGCTCGAAGCCGAAGAAGTCGAGGATCGTAACGGGAAGATCAAGAATGCTTGGCTCGGCGCGGGAAAACGCGCGGCTCATGAACAAGGAACCAGGCACCATGTCGCGAGACATGGAATGGTCGCCGGCCCACGCCCAGGGGTTCAAGTCGAGAATCGTCTTGCCGGTCTCCAGTTGGACCGAGGCGCTGGAAATGCGATAGCCGGGCGTGCAGCCCACAAGCATCTCGGGCATGTCCGGCGTGTGCTCGCCGACATAGATGTCGTCGCGGGCGAATACTTTGTCGATCGGGCGTTGGCCAGTCTCGGAATCGTTGATGCCTTCGAGCTCTCGGGTGATTCGAGCGATCAGTCCGGCGGCCTGCTCATCGCTGACGATGCCTCGCTCTTCCCTGCCCACGCGATTGAGGTACAGGCCGTTGAAGCCGACGTTATAGGCGGCGGTCTTATCCCAATCAACATCGAGGAAGTTGGTCTCTTCCTTTCTCTTCGCGTCGTCTTTGAGCACGAGATAGCCGTTCTCGCGCAGCCAAGTATTGAGATGGAATTGGCGGCCGAACTGGGCGAAACCGTGGTCGGAGCAGACGATCAGCAGGGTATCGTCGTCGACGGAAGGCAGCACGCGGCCCACGAGTGCATCCATTTTCTCGTAGAGCTGATGAATGTATCCCGAGTAACGGACGTCGCTCATCTGGTGCATGGGGTGCGTCTCATCCATGTTGCGCCAGAGCATGTGCGTATCTTGGTCCGTCGACGAAATGTAGAAGTAGAACAGACCTGACTTAAATTGAGACCACTCGTATTCGAACAGATTGAGTTGGTCTTGCAGGATCAAATCAGCCTGCTTGACGTAGTGCTCGTCGTCGAAAATCTTGTAGTCGAACGCCTTGGTATCAGCGGGCAATCCCTTGGTCCAGAATGGTCCGATCTTATCGGCGATTTCCCCGCCCAATTCAGGCGGGTGGGTGACCGGCATGGCCTGCTCTTCGGGATCGATATTGATCGGCGAAACGTACATCTTGAAATGAGGATGGACGCTCTTGATCAGAATGCGGGTAATTCCGGCTACGGTCACCAGGCCGCCCGGGACAAGTTCGAAGCGGAGCTTGATCCAGTCGCTAAACTCCCCTTCTTTGATGACGAACTGCTGGTCTTGGATATCCACACGCACAACCGGTTCCGTGGGATCGACATAGACCTGGAAAGGAAGGCGTACGCGGCCCGGCGATGCTGCATTCATGCTGTTCGGCGGTCCCAACACTTCGGCGTCAACACGGCCTGAGTTGACTCGGATCCGTATTAGCTCTTCGGAGGTAAGGTTCGGAATCGATTCGTCCGGATCGCTTGTGTAGTAACTGAAGGCGCCGAAAGAGTCGACGACGTCTGGAGTACCCATACCGGCGACGGCCCGAGTCGCCGTTTCATCGATCGGGAAATTGGTCGGGATCTTCATGACCGTGGCGGGAATGCCGGCTTCCGTCAGATAGGCCCAAAACGGTTTGCCTCGGCGCAGACACTCCACGTCCCCGCCTTCCAGAGCGATTTGGTAATCGCCGAGCTGCATGGACCGAGTGACCTCGCCGGGCTTCCAAATGGCGAAGAACGGCGTATAGGTCAGCGGGTCACGGGCGATGAAATCGGGAACTCCGTGACCGCCCGGGGTCATGCCGGTAATAAAGCTGCTCCAGGCGACCGGGCTGAGCGCCGGCATGGTGGTCTGGAGCCGCGTAAAGGCGCCCATCTGGGTCAGCTTCTTAAAGTTCGGCGCGCGGCCCTGGTCCATCAACGCTTGAATGATCTTGGGCTCCCTGCCGTCGAGGCCGAGCACAACCACCTTTTTGCCGTTGGGATCGCCGACCAATTTCGCCCCGCAACCGCTCAGGGCGGCGGCAGCGGCGACGCTTTGGCAGAACTCGCGACGTGTAGATTTCATGGTCGCTATACATTATGGGCCAAGAACTCGCGGTGTTGGGCCGACCGGGCGAGTGGAACAAAAAAGGGCCTGTCCGACTAGCGGACAGGCCCGACTTGGGTGATTACCTTGCAAAGACTCGTTTAGACCGGCGTAGTCTGTCCAGCGTTGCGCCTCATCGGCTTGAGGGCGAAGTAGCCCTTGGCCAGGCTCGGTTTGATTCTGATGGCTTGCTCGAAGCTGCCGACGGCCTGCTCAGGCTTGCCCAACGCTTGTAGGGCGACGGCCAAGTTGAGATGAGCTTCGGCCAACTGCGGATCGAGCTCGGCCGCTTTACGGTAGTAGGCGGCCGCCTCTTCGTGCCGTCCCGCTTTCTGTTCGAGAAGTCCGGCGTTGTAGGCGACTTCGGCCGAGTCGGATTTGATCTTCGTGAGTTTCACGTAAGTCTCGCGAGCGGCATCGAAGTTTTCTTGGGCGACCCGCGCCGAGGCGAGACCGAGCAGAGCTTCTGGTTCGTCGGCGGTTTGCTTGAGCACCTTCTCGAAAGACTTGACGGCGGCGTCATAGTCTTTCATGTGCAGTTGCGCGATGCCTAGGTTGAGAGACACCTCGGGCCAGTCTTGGCGGTGTTTGAGGCAGCGCTCATAGAGCATCGCGGCCTGTTGGAACTGTCCGTTCTTGTGCAGGGTGGCGCCGAGTCGGAACAGCGGCTCGGGCGAACTGGTGGCTTCGGCGACCTTATCGTAGTAGCCGACGGCCTGCTCCCAATTCTGGTTGCGCTCATGCATGACGGCGAGGCTGTACAGCGCCGGCAAGGAATCGGAGTCGAAGCTCAACACGCGCTCGTAGAGTTTTTGCGCGTCGTCGATGTCGCCCTGCTCCTGGCAGCAAGCGGCTAGATTGAGGTGCGCCTCGATCGAGTCGGCCTTGATCTCAACCGCTCGCTTGTAGGCCTTGCGCGATTCGTCGAAGTCGCCGTGTTTCTGGCTCAAAAGGCCCAAGTTGTACCAACCTTCGAACGAATCGCGTTCGAGGGCCGTGAAGCGGCGGTAGTGCTCGCGGGCGGTGTCGAGGTTCTCTTGGCGATAGCTGATGTAGGCCAAGCCTTCATGCGCGCGCGGGTTGTCTTCCTCAATTGCGACGAGCTTGCGGAAACACTTCTCGGCATCGGCGAAGGCGCTGTTCTTGGTGTGCAGGCCGGCCAGGTTCGTCAGCGCTTCGGCCGAGTCGCCGTTCTGCTCTAGAGCGGCGATGTAGTAGCGAATGGCGTCGTCGGTTTGGTCGCCGATTTGGTGGGCGACGCCGAGGCCGAACAAAGCAGTGAAGGAATCGGGCTCCGCCTCCAAGTACTTGAAGTAGGCATTCTGCGCCGCTTTGGAATCGCTGAGCTTGAGGCAGCATCCGCCGAGGCCCAGATAGGCTTCCGTCAACTCGGGAGAGTGCTCGACGGCGTTCTCGAAGGCCGTACGAGCGTTCTCGTAGCGGCCGACGGCCTCAAGGGCTAGGCCGTAGTTGAAGTGAGCGGCGCCGTTGCGATCGTCGATTCGCAAGAGCCGATCGTAGGCGTCGACAGCGCGATCATAGTCTTTTTGTTCGAGGTGGATCTGCGCGGCGGCCGTGCAGATTTCTGCTTCATCTCCGCCCGCTTCCTGGGCTCGTCCCAATTCCGCGAGAGCCTTCTCGAATTCGCCGCGAAGGTAGTGACCTACCGCCGCCGCGTAATGATCGTCGCCGACGCCTTCGTCGTCAAAGGGACCGTCTGCCAGCGGCTCGCGCAAAGCGTCGAACAACTCGGCATCGTCCACGTCCACACGCGGCGACGCAAGGTTCTCGGGCTTTGCCGACTCGCTGCGGTCCATAAAATTTAGGTCGCCTAGGATCTTCA